>VFKQ01000332.1 GCA_009885445.1 Anaerolineaceae bacterium
CAACGGTTTTCGCGTGGCGCTGGCTTCCCCGCCCATGTAGCTCTTGTTTTCTGCTTTTCTGTTTCCTGCGTTCTGTGCTCTGTGTTCTTAAGCCTCCCGCCGTAAGGCGGGAAAATTTTTTTTGTGAAAAGGAGAGAGTATGAAAACCTACAAACATCTTTACTCGCAAGTATCTAATTTTGAAAACCTGCACCTGGCCTATTACAAGGCGCGCAAGGGTAAGCGCGGCAAGGCTTATGTGGCTGGCTTTGAGCGCAACTACGAGGAGCAGTTATTCGTTTTGCAAGATGAATTGCGCGCCAAAACCTATACGCCCGGCGCGTATGCCAGTTTTTATGTGCATGAGCCAAAAAAACGGCTGATCTCTGCCGCGCCGTTTCGCGACCGCGTGGTGCATCATGCGCTGTGCAACGTGATTGGGCCCATTTGGGAGCCGCGCTTTGTTGATACCAGTTATGCCAACCGCGTGGGCAAGGGCACACATCGCGCTTTGAATAAGACCACTGAATACGCGCGCCGCTACCGCTGGTTTCTGCAATGCGATGTGAAACAATTCTTTCCATCCATAGACCACGCCATCTTGCGCGCCGAACTGGCCCGCCTGATTGCAGATGAAGATGCTCTTGGCTTGTGCGATGTTGTTTTGAAAAGCGGCGTGGGCGTATTGTCGGAGCAATACGACATGGTCTATTTTTCTGGCGACAACTTGTTTGCGGCACAACGTCCGCGCGGCCTGCCCATCGGCAACCTGACCAGCCAGTTTCTGGCCAATGTCTACCTCAATACTTTCGATCAATTCGTTAAACGTGATTTGAAGTGCGGCGCGTATTTACGTTACGTGGATGATTTTCTATTGTTTGGCGATGATTTGAAACAACTGTATGAATGGCGCGCGGCGATTATCAAAAAGATGGCAACATTGCGCCTGACCCTGCATGAAGAAAGCGCGCAAGTTTATCCAACGCAAAGCGGAATTCCGTTTTTAGGGTTTCGCGCCTTTCCGGGGTATCGCCGTGTCAAGAGTCGCAAGGTGATTGCCTACCGCCGCCGTTTGAAAAAAACATTGGCTGGCGGTTTTTCATACGCTGGGCTGGCAACCAGTATTCGAGGTTGGGTTAATCATGCCCGCCATGGCGACACACACGGCTTGGTGCGCTCCATGCTCCGCTTTCCCATTCCGCGAGCCACGTTATGAACGAGTCGCCGTTGTTTGTGCGCACACATGATTTTCTTTTGTGGTTGTTGCCCCAGGTGCAGAAATTTCCGCGCGCCTATCGCTTTAGCCTGGCCGAGCGCATTCAGCAAACCGCGATGGATTTTCAAGATAACATTATTTCAGCCGGAAAATCAAAAGGTGATGAGCGCGCCAGCTTTCTCAAAAAAGCCGATGTTGGCTTGGAGCAAATCCGTTTCTGGTTGAGATTTTCGAAGGAATTGGAATTGTTCAAGATTGGGCAATACGAACATGCCGCCCGCCTGATGACCGAGATGGGCCGGCTGTTGGGAGCGTGGATTAAACAAGCCTGAGGGCTTGCTTGATTGGGCAAGAGCCCTGGGGCCTGCGCGGCGGCTCGTGGAACAACAATGAAGACAACGCGCGCGTTGCC
Organism: Anaerolineaceae bacterium; assembly: GCA_009885445.1. Taxonomy (GTDB): domain Bacteria; phylum Chloroflexota; class Anaerolineae; order Anaerolineales; family Villigracilaceae; genus Denitrolinea. The sequence continues at coordinate 1,608 of VFKQ01000332.1, forward strand.
AAGCGCAACAACAATCACCCGAACAACCAATGGAACAACAACGGTTTTCGCGTGGCGCTGGCTTCCCCGCACATTTTTGCGCCTTGCCGGAAGTATGTGCAGTCTATGGACTGGCATCGAGGCAATACTGGCTGGCTCTCTGCCCGGCGAACCCGCTGATGAAAGTTGACGGGAGCCAAATACACAAAATCCCCGCCCGTTCTGGTAACTCATTTCGAGCGAACGTCCGAGCGGGGAGTCCCATTCTCCATTCACTACTCTCTACTCTCTTGAATCATTCCCCATAAAATATTCTGTCGTCGCCTGTCCTTCCTGCGTGATGCCTTCGCGTTTGAGAACCTTCCAGATGGTGAGGAAAATAATTTTGATATCCAACCAGAGGGACTGATTGTCCACGTACCAGACATCGAGGGCGAATTTTTCGGGCCAGGTGAGGGTGTTGCGTCCGTTGATTTGGGCCCAGCCCGTCAGCCCGGGGAGCGCGTCGTGGCGGCGCATTTGTTCGGCGGAATAGAGCGGCAGATATTGCATGAGCAAAGGACGCGGGCCGACGAGACTCATGTCACCGCGCAGGATGTTGAAGAGTTCGGGCAACTCGTCCAGCGAGAGGGCGCGCAGGAATCGGCCGAGGGGAGTTAAACGCTGGGCGTCGGTGGGCGAACCCGCTTCGAGCGCGGATTGATTCGTCATCGTGCGAAATTTGTAGAGGGTGAAGGGACGTCCATTGTGGCCCGGGCGTTGTTGTCGAAAGAGAATCGGGCGTCCGTGAATCAATAGCACAAGTAGCGCAATCACCAACAGGAGCGGGGAGGTGATTAAGAATAGAATTAGTGTTAGCGTGACATCGAAGATGCGCTTTGCGCGAGGCATAATTTCATTCTACCAAATGTGGTATATTTTGCGTGGAGGCCAGCCATGATGATGAATGAGAGAATTCTAATTATTGAAGATGATCAGGGCATCGTGAAAGTTTTGCAACGCGGACTTTCTTACGAGGGCTACACTGTGGATACCGCCAGCGAGGGGCGCAGTGGTTTGATGTTGGCGCGCGAGCACCAGCCGGACCTTGTGATTTTGGATTGGATGTTGCCCGGCATGGACGGACTCGAAGTCTGTCATCGCATGCGCACGGCCAACGGCAGTATTCCCATTTTGATGCTGACCGCCAAAGATGCCGTGCAGGATCGCATTCAAGGTTTGGATGCCGGCGCGGACGATTATCTGGTGAAGCCATTTAATCTGGATGAATTGCTGGCGCGTGTGCGCGCGTTGTTGCGCCGCACGCAACCCGACCGTGTGCCGATTCTAAAATTTGCCGACCTCACGCTGGATACGGGCGCGCGGCAGGCGGCGCGCGGTGAGCGTCTGGTGCAATTAACGGCGAAAGAATATGAACTGCTCGAATTGTTTTTGCGTCACCCGAAGCAGGTGCTGACTCGTGAAGTTATTTTTGACCGTGTGTGGGGCTACGATTTTGGCGGCGAGAGCAACGTGCTCGAAGTGTATGTTCGCTACCTGCGTCAGAAACTTGAAGAAGGCGGCGAAGCGCGTTTACTGCACACAGTGCGCGGCGTGGGTTATGTGATGCGCGAGAATCCGTAGGTTCAGTTTTCAGTTTTCAGTTTTCAGTGTTCAGTAATCAGTAATCAGTGATCAGTGATCAGTCGCACCCCGCAACCCGCATCCCGCATCTCCTAACTTGAAACCGTGTCTCTTCGCGACCGATTAACTTTACTGAATGTAATTCTGCTTGGGGGTCTTTTTGTTTTCTTTGGCGTGGTGGCCTACGTCGTTGTCTCCGTTCAACTCTATAATCAAATAGACGACTCGCTTGAAGCCACCGCCCAGCAAATCATTGCGCAGGCAGGCGTGGATGTTTCGGGCAACATGCGCGAACTCATTTCGCCCGATCTCACTGTCACCTCCAACACCTTCGTGCAAATCTGGAACGGCGATACATTGGTGGACTATTATCCGCACATCCCCATTCTGCAACGCTCCTTCGACGACGCTGGCCGTCACGCCACCCAGCCCATCTATCGCAACATCGTCTCGCCCACAGGACTGCCTTACCGCGTGCTGAGTGTGCCGCTGGTTTCAGGCCATGGTCCCATTGGCATGTTGCAAGTGGCTACGAGTTTGGATGTGGTGGACGCCGCCCGAGCCAACCTGTTCTCCGTTTTGACGTTTACCACGCTTTTTGGAATCGCCCTCTCAGCCATCGCTTCACGCGAGACCGTGGGGCGGCTCCTGTCTCCGTTGGAGCGAATCAGCGCCGCGGCCGACCAGATCAACCGCGCCGACGATCTCTCGCGGCGCGTGCCTTACGACGGCCCGTCGAACGATGAGATCGGTCAACTCGTAGACGCGTTCAATCAAACGCTGGAGCGTCTCGAAGTTTTGTTTGCCTCACAACAAAGATTTCTGGCCGACGTGAGTCACGAACTGCGCACGCCGTTAACTGTCATCAAAGGCACCGCAGACTTGATGCGGCGCACAAAAGAATTTGATCTAGAGTCGCTTGAAAGCATTGACCAGGAGGCTAACCGCCTGACGCGCATGGTCACTGACCTGCTCTTGCTGGCAAAAGCGCAGGCGGGCGAACTTCCGCTGGTGACAGCCAGTGTGGAATTAGACTCGTTATTAACCGAAGTCTTCCACGATATGCGCATTCTGGCCGGGACTCGTGTGCGTCTTTTATTAAACAACATTGACCAGTTGCAGGTGATGGGTGATCGTGACCGGCTCAAGCAGGTGTTGATTAACTTGATTGCCAACGCAATTAAATTTACTCCCACTGGCGGGGAGGTTTTCCTGGCCATGAGCCGCTCGGCGGACTATGCCAAAATCATCGTGCGCGACACGGGGCAGGGCATCCCCGCTGAAGACTTGCCCTACATCTTTGAGCGCTTCTATCGCGCCGAAAAATCACGCACACGTTCGGTTGTCTCTGGTTTTGGGCTGGGTCTGGCCATCGCGCACTGGATCGTGGAAGCGCACGGCGGACGAATCGAAGTCAACTCGCAAGAGGGCAAGGGCACGACGTTTGCGGTGTGGATTCCTTTGGTGGGGGAAGATGTGAAAGATGCGAAAGACGAAAGATGAAAGATGAAGGTTGAAGTGCGAAAGATGAAAGATGAAAGATGAAAGATGAAAAGATGTTATGGCAATCGCAAATTCAAAGACGCCTGCGCGCATAATCCCGCTCCAAAATTTTCATACCATTCATCCAATCGCGCGCTGACGGTGAATCCGGCCTGCGCGTCTGTGTAAATCCCCTCACCAAAATAAACATAACGTTTTGTCTCTGCGGGCCAGCTCCACTGTCCGCGACCGATTAGGCTGATGCCGCCGTTGTAGCCGGCCAGCGTCAGGGCCGTGTCACCGCCTGCGCGTTCGTGGGAGCGTGCCAGGTAGTCGAGTCCGCGTTGGGCGTTGGTGTCTGGCAGGGTGGCTTCGTCGCTGGCGTAAAAGTGAAAGGGCATCACCTGAAAGAGTCCGATTGCGCCTGCGCTGGATTGCGCGAACGGGTCGCCGCACGATTCGATCTGCATGACCGTCGCGGCGAGATTCGGGTCGAGGCCGAAGTCCGCGCTCCAGCGCAGGAGGTCGCGACTCCAATATTGAATTTCTTTGCTGAAGATGGGGGAGATGCTCGCTTGCGCGTACACGGTTTGCGATTCGACGGTTGAATACTTTCCGACGAAGGCGGCCAGCAGGCAACCCACTATCAGCACGGACAGAGGCGGGAGGATTAGTCCAAACGAACAACCGCTTCCGCGTGGCGCGGAAGCGGTTGTTCCCAGTGGGCGTTTTCGTGAGTCAGCGCGAGGACGAGGCATGTGTGGGTTTGAGGAGAGACACGGGCAGAGGAGATTGAAGAACGCTGATTCAGGTCCGTGTCCGCGCAGGTGGCGGGTAGGTTAAGTTGACTCGCGCTGTGATGATTAGTTGAGCGGATCGTTATAGTTGCGCTCGTTGGCTGGCCCTGTGCTGTGATAGGTCGGCTCGGGGCGTGGAGCATTGAAGCTGGACTGAGTCATCGGCTTGGGCGCGGGGCGGGCAATGCTCGAAGCGGGGCGCAAGGTGGCTGAATTATTAGAGGGGCGATAGACCGGCTGTTGATTGGTCGGCCCCATCGGGCGCGGAGTGTTGTATTGTGTCCGCGTTGCGGAGGCAGATGCGGTCGAGAACATACGGTCACCGGCCATCGAGAAGGCGCCGATGATCAGCACGCGAATCAGCCAGACCATGACGGCGACGAAGATGGGTACGACCTTGGTCAATGTGCTGCCGCTCATCACTGTGCCGGCCGCGGCGCTGGAGTGGTTGGCGATGGCCACCGAGACGCCCCACCAGGTGAGTGCGGCGTTGAAGCCTGCGGCGAGCAGCCAGGCGCCGAAGAGATACCAGACCTCTTTGGGTTCGTCGCGACCCTGCTCGGGCGTGAAGATGCGCGCGATGCCGGCAAAGTCAATGCCGCAGAAGGCGATGGCCAAAATGGTGGCCCAGCCTACGCCCGCAAATTCGAGATTGCCAAGCATGTCTTGCAGGGCGAATTGGGTGGAGCTAAAGTTGAAGATCTCGAAGGCCAGCAGGGCGCCGAGAATCATCATGCCCCAGGCCGCGCCGCGGTTGAGACTACGGCCGTTGGTGAGACTGCGCCACAGGGCGCCAATTCCGTCCCCTTGTTTGTACTTTGGATAAGAGTTGTTCATCTCAATCTCCTTTTTGTCTTGGGTGAACTGGGCACATTATAGAATATATGTTCTATATTTGTCAAGGAAAAATGGCGCTTTTCATGTAGCTACTTGGGCGTATAATGTGGCTACATCAAAGGAGTCAGCTATGAACAAAACAACAGTTGGCACACGCGAGTTGAAAAATAAATTCAGCGAATATTTGCGCCGCGTAAAAGCGGGCGAGACCATCGCGATTACAGACCGAGGCAACGAGGTGGCCTGGATTATTCCCAAACCTGAGACGCTGGAGGATAAGATGAATGCGTTGGCGGCTTCAGGTTTTTTAGTGCGCGGCACGGGAAAATTGAAACCTTATGAGCCAAAGATAGTTAATCGCAGTGGCAAATTGATGTCGGATATTGTTATTGAGGATCGCCGATGATCGTTTATCTGGATACGAGCGCGCTCGTTAAAAGATATTTGCGCGAAGATGAGTCAGACAATGTCATCGCGTTGTTAAACGAAGCAGGCCATCTTTTTGGCAGTCTGGTCATAACGCAAGTGGAAATGGCCGCTACTTTTCAACGCGCAGTGCGCATGGACATTGCTTCCTCAAAAATGGTTTCAGAAATCTGGGGGGATTTTCTGAACCACTGGGAGTCTGTAACGCATTTGAACGTTTCGGCTGGAACCATTGAACGCGCGTGCGTGATTGCTTGGGAGCATGGCTTGCGCGGTTACGATTCCCTGCATCTTGCTTCGGCCCTCCTCTGGCAGGAATCGCTGGGACTGACGGTGACTCTGGCCACCTTCGACCGCGACTTGTGGAGCGCGGCGAAGAAGGCCGGGCTTGACTCATGGCCTCAGGAATTGGTTTAGCGTATAATCTGAAAACACCCCCGCGGAGGAAAATTATGGACAGCTCTGAACCCATCCAGTTAGATCTTGGCATCTCCATTTCCGATTTTACGAACGAAGAACTCGATGATGCTACTCGTGAGTTATTCAAAGAGTTAAAGCAACATTCGGAGGTGGAATCGATTCGGCTGGGAACAGCAAAGGCGCCGGAAGGAACAAAAGCCATTGACCCTGTCACTGCTGGGGCGATTGCCCTTGCAGTCTTGCCGACCATGCTTCCTAAAGTTCTTGACTTTCTTCAATCTTGGAGTCTGCAGGGAAAGGGGCGCACAATTAAATTCAAAGGTAAATTGGCGGACCAGTCGGTTGAATTTGAAGGTTCTTTTGCCGAAATGGAAAAAATGGTTGCCTTGCTTGAGCAGAAGGGAAAAAAGGGAAAAAAGAAATGACCTCCAGGTTTGCCCTCGTCATCGCCAACACGGAATATCAGGATGCGAGTTTCGCAAGACTGACCGCGCCTGGCAGGGACGCGCAGGAGTTTGCCCATGTTTTGCGCGAGCCTGAACTGGCTGGCTTTGACGATGTGCAGGTATTGCTTAATGAAGGTGAAGGGAAGACGCGCCGTTCGATTGCGCGCTTCTTTGCAGAGCGCAAACGCGACGATCTGCTTTTGCTTTATTTCTCCGGCCACGGGGTACGCAACGAGCAGGGACAATTGTTCCTCGCCGCGAACGATACCGAGATCAACATTCTCGAAGCCAGCGGCATCCCCGCCGAGTTTGTGACTCAATCGATGAACAACAGCCGTTCGCAGAGGCAGTTGTTGATTCTGGATTGCTGTAACAGCGGCGCGTTCGCGCACGGCAGTAAGTCTGCTTCGGCGGTTGGCAGGAGCATGGGAACTGCGACCGCCTTCGAGGGTAGTGGGTTTGGACGTGTGGTGCTGACCGCCACCGACGCGACGCAATTCGCCTGGGAGGGCGACAAAGTCATCGGCGACACGCAGAAATCCGTATTTACACATTTTCTAATCGAAGGACTCAAAGGCGAAGCGGACCGTGACGGCGATGGCCGCATTAACGTGGACGAACTGTACGATTACGCCTACGAACAGGTGGTGCGCCGCACGCCCAAACAGACGCCGGGAAAATGGTCTTATAAACAGCAGGGTGAGATTATCCTGCGCGAGAATTTGAAACCACGGGACGTGAAACCTGCGCCGTTGCCCGCGGACCTGATTGAATTGCTTGCCCACCCAAACTCAAGCGTGCGCAGAGTGGGCATTCAGGATTTGATCGGCCTGCTGGACGGAAAGCATTTAGGTTTGGCGCGCGGCGCGGAAGAGAAACTGCGCGAGATCGCCGCCAACGACGATAGCCTTGGTTTTCGCAGAATCGCAAGCGAGGCCTTGACTGCGCGTGGCCTCGTCATTGAATCACCCGCTTCGATTCCTGTTGCAATCCCACAAGAGAAGCGGGTGGAAACGGAGAAAATTGAAAGGCTTCCCACACCGCCGCGCGCTGAGCCGAAACAAGAAAAGCCGATTGCTAGCGACTCGAAGAAATTACCTACAGCCAAGAGCCAGCTTGCCCGACAATTCAACTCGCGCGCGCTCATCATTGCGGGCGGCGTGATTGTTGGGCTTATCCTTATCGCCCTGGTTTGGAATGCCTCAAATCAAAACCCGCCCGCAGACGTGGCGGATACCCCCTCCTCTCGCCCAACCACGAAGCCGGCCACGTTTACACTAGTGCCGCCAACCGCAACTTTGACTCCCACGCTGGAACCTGGCGCTACGATGATCGACCAAGACGGCATGACACTGCTCTTTGTGCCAGCCGGTGAATTCACGATGGGTAGTGATTCATCTTCGGATGAACAGCCAATCCACAAGGTAACTCTGGACGCCTTCTGGATTGACCAAACCGAAGTAACCAACAAAATGTATGCCCTTTGTGTGCAAGCCGGGGATTGCACGTCGCCATCCGATACCAGCTCTTACACTCATCCCAGCTATTATGGCAACTCTCAATTTGAGAATTATCCCGTCATCTATGTAGACTGGAATAAAGCGAATGCCTATTGCAAATGGGCAGGCCGCCGCCTGCCCAGCGAAGCCGAATGGGAGAAAGCCGCGCGCGGCACGGACGCGCGCACCTATCCGTGGGGCAATGATGCTCCGAACAATAGTTTGTTGAATTACAATGTAAATGCTGGAGACACAACAGAAGTTGGAAAATATCCCAGTGGCGGCAGTTTTTACGGCGCGCTGGATATGGCTGGCAATGTTTGGGAATGGGTGGCGGACTGGTACAGCGATACCTTTTATCAGAATTCGCCATTGGAGAATCCGCTCAACGATGTTGCAGGTCAATATCGCGTGCTTCGGGGCGGCTCGTGGAACGACTACGTTGGTTTCCGTTGCGCCCGCTCGCTTGATTGATTCTGTTTTCTGTCCTCTGATTTTCTGGCCTTCTGAATCGCGCTGATTTTTTGAAATCAATAAAGTG
>VFKQ01000254.1 GCA_009885445.1 Anaerolineaceae bacterium
AGGCTCGCCTCTTGGGCTTCCTCGAACAGTCCCTGCGCGCCCAGCATCTTTTTAAACGCAACAAAGATTACCTCGTGCAGGCTGGCAAGGTCATCATCGTGGACGAGAATACGGGCCGCATGATGCCCGGTCGCCGTTGGAGCGACGGCTTGCATCAGGCCATCGAAGCGAAAGAAAATGTGCGCGTCGAACCCGAGAGCGTCACTTACGCCACGGTCACTTTGCAAAATTATTTCCGCATGTACGAAAAACTCGCTGGCATGACCGGCACCGCGCTCACCGAAGCGGAAGAGTTCAGCAAAATATATGATCTCGAAGTCGCGCCGATCATCACCAATCTCGAATATCAGTCCGCGCGCGAGGGTGCGCAACTTGTCGAAGTGAAGAGCAAGGATGAAGATGGCTACCCAGTAATTTATTTTGCAGACCGACTCCCCTCTCCCAGCGGGAGAGGGGCCGGGGGTGAGGGAGAAATCCCTCGTTATTGGCGGCGCAAAGATTATCCCGATGTGGTCTATCGCACCTTCGAAGCCAAGGCGCGCGCCATTTTGCAGGAAATGATTCGACTGCACGTGCTCGGTCGTCCGCTGTTGATTGGCACCACCTCCGTTGAAAATTCTGAAAGTCTCTCTGAACGATTGCGCGCTGAACCGATTCGGCGCTTGATGCAAATTCTGCTCATCCGCAGTCGCTGGTTTGAAAAGAACAAACGCGAAGAAGATGGCCGCCTCGATAATGAATTACTTCCGCTGTATGTGCCGCTCGAAGAACTCGAAGCGGGCAAATTGCGCGGAATCGCAAAAACGCTCGGGGTGTCTGAGTCGCTTAGTTTTGACGACCCGCTCAACTTGTCCGCGTTGTTGCGGATCGTGAATCTCAAACAGGGTGATGCGCCTCGGTTGAAGTCCGTGCTTCAGGCGGGCATCCAGCATAAAGTGCTCAACGCGCGCAAACATGCCGAAGAGTCAAAAATCATTGCGGGCGCGGGCGCGTTCGGCGCGGTGACGATTGCCACGTCGATGGCGGGCCGCGGCGTGGATATTAAACTCGGCGGCGAAATTGATGAAGCCTTCCTCGCTGAAGCAAAAGATATTATCAAGGGCGTCGGCGTTGATGACCCGTACGACATGACCAATGGCGAAATTTTGGAAGCCTTCCTCGTGCAAGTTTTGCGCAAAGAGGATTTGGGACTCTCGCCGAATGGCAACCGACTCGAATTTTTTTCCGCCGCCCGAGGAGCGCTACTTAAAAAATACGGCCAGGCCGGAGCGGATGATTGGTCGCAGTTATCCAATGTGCTTTATGCCCGCCTCGGCCTGGGACTCAAAGCATCGGAAATATTGGGCGAGTTCTGGCGGCACACTGAGCAAGAGATGCAAGTGCGCGCCCTCGGCGGACTCGCTGTGCTGGCGACAGAGCGCCACGAAGCGCGGCGCATTGACAATCAGTTGCGCGGACGCGCCGCCCGTCAGGGTGACCCGGGTTCGTCGCGCTTTTATCTTTCACTGCAAGATGAGTTGATGCGCATTCAGGGCGGACAATCTGTGAGCAACATGATGGAGCGCCTGCGCGTCGACGACGCCTTCCCGCTCGAAGTGCGCATCGTCAGCAATGTCATCGAGCAATCGCAGCATCGCGTGGAAGGCGCAAACTTTGACGTGCGCAAGCATTTGCTCGAATATGATGATGTGCTCAATAATCAGCGCAAACAAATTTATTCACAGCGTGACCGCGTGTTTGCCAAGGACGATTTGCAGGAAGACATTCACGAACTGCTCGAAGCCGAAGTGCGCTCACGCGTGGAGACGGCTTTTGAAGATGAAGATGGCGGTTGGCGTTTGCTGGCCTGGCTCGAACAGGTCCAGCCGCCGTTTATGCTGAGCGGCGATAAGTTCTTCCCGAACTTTACCATCCGCACGCTGGAGCCTGAACTCGAAGACGCCACGGACTTAA
>VFKQ01000346.1 GCA_009885445.1 Anaerolineaceae bacterium
AAACGCGGGCAAACGCGGATTTCTCAGGTACATTTGCCGTAGAAATTGGTCAGAATCAGCGTTTTCAGCGTTCATCCGCGTCCCAATTTTAAGAGTGTAAGGGTATCAGCAGTAATATCTAAAGTGCAAGGCGTAAGATAATTAGTCAAGAGTAAAATAATCGCCTGACAGCGAATTGGCATGATCATTATTGGAGGAGATTTATATGCAGGTAATTGAGCTCATCGGTTATGTATTTGGATTGGTGTTTTCCGGCTGGCTTTTTGTGATACTTGCACCACTGGGCTGGAGAAAAAGAAATGTACTTCGCGGCATGCAAGCAAACTGGATACTCATGTTTATTGGATGGGTACTGGCAAGGTTCGTTGAGCCGTTACCATCCTTGCTGATTCCAGAACCACTGAATACATATCTTTTCTTCGTAGCAGGCGCCTTATTGTTTGGCTGGGCATATTTGAAAAAATCACGGGAAACAAATTTTATTCGCAAAACTGCAGACAATGCCCGGACCCCACAAGATTTGTTGGATATTTCTCCTGCCCAGTTTGAAAAGATGGCCGTGGAAATATACGAGATGCGCGGCCTCAAAGTCGAGAGAACCGGCGCAACCGGCGACCATGGTGTTGATATTGTCGTTGAATCATCGAGAGGTGAAAAGTGGGTTGTTCAATGCAAACGCTGGCGCGGTGCGGTCGGAGAATCTGTAATTCGGGAGTTTTTTGGCACGATGCATCACGAGAAAGCAGATAAGGGAATATTAATTACAACAGGGACATTTACCGCTCAAGCCCGCGAATGGGCAAAAGGGAAACCTTTGAACCTTGTAGATGGAAATGAGTTCCTGACCACATGGAAGAAAGAAAAAAGCAGTCAAAGATAAAACAAATCGACCCAAAGCCACTGAACGTCATGAGACCTTCAGTGGCTTTTGTTTATGGGTAATTTTTTTGTTGGGTTTATAATCACACTTCATTCCCCAAGCTGGAGATTAACATGCCTGAGATCGATCTTGCAAAATACCAAATCATCGAAAAGAAACCCAAACCGCCTGAATATTATGCAAAAGTGGAGTCGGCTGTCGAGTCGATTCTGGAGGCTTTCGGCGACGACCCTCAGCGCGAGGGACTCAAAAACACGCCCAAGCGCGTGGCGCGCATGTACGAGGAACTGCTCGGCGGCTACTGCACCGACGTGGACAGACTCGTCAACGACGCGCTCTTCAATGTTGAATATGACGAGATGGTGGTGGTGCGCGATGTGGAGTTTTACAGTTTATGCGAGCATCACATGTTGCCCTTTATTGGCCGCGCGCATGTGGCTTACATCCCCAAGGGAAAAGTGATCGGGCTGTCAAAGATTCCGCGCATCGTGGATATGTTCGCCCGCCGCTTGCAGGTCCAGGAGCGCATGACCCGTCAGATTGCGGACTTCGTTGGTGACCTGCTCGAGCCGCAGGGCGTGGCTGTGGTCATCGAAGCCGTGCATTTATGTGCGCGCATGCGCGGCGTGAAGAATCACGACGTGGGCATGACCACCTCCACCATGGAGGGTTCCTTCCGCACCAACCCAGCCACGCGCCAGGAATTTTTAGACAACATCTCGCGCACGTCCGCGCCGTTTAGGTTGTAAATTGCCATGCGCTAATTTGCGCGAATTTACGCTAATTAAATCGCGCCGATTGGCGTAGATTAGCGGATTCATTTTCCCCTGCTTTCACTCTTTCCAAAACTTCAACACCTCACTGCGTGCCACCAGCCAGGTAGACTCTTGCATCTCTGCCGCGACGTGCGCCAAAATTTTTCGGTGCGCCGGATGCATGAACTCGGGGATGATCTCCGCCAGCGGGACGACGACAAAAGCGTGTTCCCAATTGTCGGGCTTGTAAACAATTTCATCGAAGAGCACAATGTCAATATCAATTTTGCGCGGCGCGAATTTGTCCAGCCCGCGCGTGCGGCCCAACGTGTCTTCGATGGGGCGCAGGATTTCTTCTTTTAATTCGTCGGCGCTGAGTGGGGTGACGAATAACACGCAGGCGTTTAAAAAATTTGCGCCATCCGTGCCCACCGCCAAAGATTCCCACGCAGTAGAAATTGCTTCCACGCGGCCAGTTTCGCGCAGCAACTCCACAGCGCGCGGTAGATAAATTTCGGCTTCGATGTTTGAGCCGAGATTTAAAAATGCATTGTGGTTTTCTGGCACTGTTCTGGTCTCGATACGGCGGCTTGGATTGTGAGGGTAAAACGGATTTTCTGCATCGCCGCCTACTCGACCAGCGGTGTTCGTTGAGAGATTCTCACTCATCGCGACCGCGCTCGATCTCCACGCCCACCGAAGCGGCGAAGCGCACCGCACCCGGTTTCTCCACGCGCACAATTACGCGCTGTACATTTTTTTGCGCCAGACAAATTTTCGCCAGATCGTTGGCCAGCGCCTCCACCGTCAGACGCGCGGCGCTTTCGGCGTGAGCCTGCACGAGTTTGGAAAGTTTGCTGTAATCCACGCAGTCGGCGATGTCGTCGCTTTGCGCGGCGGCGCGCGTATCGCTAAACGCGATGATGTTAATCAAAATATCCTGCGGCTTCTCGCGTTCCCAATCGTGAATGCCGATGATGCCGCGCGCGAGCAAATCTTTGATGATGGTTTTGTCCATTGCAACTCCTTGTAACGCGACACGCATAGCGTGTCGCGCGTGTTAAATGGCGACATAAATGTCGCAGTACGTTAATGTCGCGTTACGTTAGATGACGACCGCCATCCACGTGGATGATTTCGCCGGTGACGTAAGACGGACTTTGCAATAAAAACAATAAAGCGGACTCAACCTCCGTCGCCTCAGCCCAGCGTTGAGCGGGCACGCGTTTCAGAATCGTTTCACTCGCTGACGGCGAGTCCGCAGGCGGCAACACTGCCCCGAGTGCGAGTCCGTTGACGGTGATGCGCGGGGCCAACGCAACCGCGAGAGACTTTGTCATCGCGGCCAGCGCGGACTTGCTGACGGTGTAGGGGAAGTGGTCCGCGCGCGGGTGGGTGGCGCGCCAGTCGAGGATGTTGACGATGCGTCCCTCGCCGTCTGCGGGCACTTGCCGCGCAAAGGCCTGGCTGAGCAAAAATGGCGCGGTTAGATTCGTGCGCATGTGACGCGCCCAATCGTCCATGCTGGTTTCGTCGAAGGTGAGCGACTCGAAGATGGCGGCGTTATTGACGAGGGCGTACAACGGGCCGAAGTGCGCGGCGGCACGCTCCACGAGGGCGGCGGCCTGCTCGGGCTGGGACAGGTCCGCTACGAGCACCCCGCTTTCAGCGCGGAGAGAGGCGAGCTCCTCGCGCAGAGAGTCGGCCTCGGCGGGGGAATGTCCATGATGGATGATGATGTTTGCGCCGGCGCGTCCGCAGGCGAGGGCGAGAATCCGCCCAACGCGCCTTGCCGCGCCGGTGATAAGGATGGTCTTGCCGTGCAGACTGTCATTCATGCTTGCGATTTTATCATTCGCGGCGGGACGAAGTTCTTGACTTCGCTTTTTCAGGGTGATAATATCTTTTTGTGTTCTTCAACGACCAGCAGAAAGGAATAAAAATGACCACCAAAACAGGCGCACCGATTTACACGGGCGAGATCGCCCAACAGCAAGTGGACCTTTCGAAGGAGTACTCGCGAGAGAATCAGGAGTTGGTGTTTTCTGCGGAACAACATGGAATCTGGGCGGAGTTGTTTGCGGGCATCCATCAGCCGTATTTGTTAGATCATATCTGCAGAGAATATAGAACAGGATTGAAATTGCTCGCGCTGGACCCGTTGCATATTCCCACCGTTGCGCATCTCAACGAGCACATCACGCCGCGCACAGGCTGGCGCATCGAGCGGACTGTGGTGCGCTACACCGTTGCCGATGATTGGTATAAAAAATTTGCCCAGCGCATTTTCTTGATCACCGATTATTTGCGCACCCGCGACCAACTGGACTTCACGCCCGAGCCGGATATGTTCCACGATATCTTCGGCCACCTGCCTTTCCTGACGCAGGAATTTTATGCGCGCATCGAAGACAAGTTTGCGCCAGCCTACATGAAGGCCACGACAGATGAAAGGGAGGTCATCAAGCGCCTGGCTTGGTACAGCACGGAGTTTGGCGTGGTGATGGAGGATAATCACTTCAAGGTCTTCGGCGCGGGGACCATCTCTGGCCGCAAGGAACTAACTCATACCATCATGGAGTTTTATCGCCTGGGCCGCGATAACGTGATTGATTATCGCAAGAATGCCTTTGACCAACTGAAACGCCAGTTTGAAATTAACCGCAAAGACTTGCATCGCGTCATTGACGGCATCAACGAACTGCATCAACAAGGACAGATGTCGTCTGAAGACAAAGGCTGGAATGTGGTCATCTCGCTCTACGAGAAATTGGGTATCGCCCGCGACGGCATTTTCGGCGGCGAAGTGATTCTGGCCCCGTTTGAAGTGGAGACTATCGCGAAGATTCCCAAGACGGTGTATGCCTTCAACCCGATGTTCTTCGTGTGCGAGTCGCTTGAGAAGATGGACGAGCATCTTGATTCGTATTTGAAGCCGATTTCTTCGAGGCAGTAA
>VFKQ01000142.1 GCA_009885445.1 Anaerolineaceae bacterium
AGAGTGGCGAGTGGCGGGATCTGATGGGTTTGGCGAACACGGTCTTGGATGTATTCGTAAAAACTGACATCTAATTTTTTTGTCGTTTCCGCCAGTGTCATAAAGGTATGTAATGGGGATTAAACAACTTTCCGTTATTTGTTTCGTGCGCAGTTGCACTGCGCACGGGATGCAGTGCAACTGCATCCCCAACAAGGTAGTTAATTAATTCTCATTACTAAATCAATTGACGAGATTATTGGCTTTTGCAAATGCATCATACCCCCCCAGGGACTTTATTAAATTGCCGCAGAGTTTGAGTCTTTGAAGATGGGTTGAAGATTCGCAGGCAGTTGATTCAACACCGCCTTAAACTCAATCTCAGTGCGCTTGATGGCGGCGTGATATGCGTATGGGAAGAGCGGCGAGCTATCGGGGCCGTCTAAGTTCATGTGCGCGTGCGAGTCTGTGGGCAGGTGCGGCAGAATATATTTGCGTAAGATGCGCACGAAAGCCAGCAACTCCAACGGATAATACAATTTGCCCGAGCGCAGGCCCGGGCGGCTTAATAGCTCGAAGGAAACCGCATCCACTTCGGGCGCGGGCGGAGGCGTGGCCCCGTCGAAGCGCGAAATCCAGCGCGGGATGTAGTCGCTGTGCGCGTAAAAATCCTGCGCGCTATGAGTCAACCGCCCGAGGGCTTTCCATGCTGAGGCGCTGTCGCCCTGTTCAAGATTTTTCTGCACGAACGCGCGTTGTTCATCCATGTAGGCATACGAGCGCGCAAATGTATTGCTGTCGAAGTGCAGGTGCGGGTGAGTTCCAAAAAGATATTGCGGGCTGTCCTGGCCGAGGTTGCCGCGCAACACCATCGCCAGCGCGCGCGCTGAGAGGTGCGTTGCAAGCGCGCGCTCGGTGATCTCGCGGTGATATTTTGGCCACATACGCCGATTATAATAGCGGCATGACTTTTTACACACGACATGGTGATGACGGCACGACCGGCCTGCTCGGCGAGGGACGCGTGACGAAGACGCATCCGCGCATTGAGGCGCTCGGCGCATTAGACGAAGCCAGCGCCGCGCTCGGGCTGGCTCGGGCTCAGACAGTTGATTCTCGCTGTGGCCCGATTCTGCTCGAGGCCCAGCGAGATTTATATAAGGCCATGGCCGAGGTGGCCGCCACGCCCGATAACGCGGACAAGTTTCGCGGCATTGACGCGACGCGCGTAAGCTGGCTCGAAACACAAACTGACGCGTTGGCCGCCACGGTGAAGATGCCGCACGAATTTATTTTGCCCGGTGACTCGCTGGCGGGCGCGGCGCTTTCACTGGCCCGCGCCGTGGTGCGGCGCGCTGAGAGGCGCGCGGTGGAGTTGCTTGAAGCAGATGAACTATTAAACACCGAAGTGGGACGCTATTTGAATCGTCTGTCGTCGCTGTGCTTTGTGCTCGAGTTAGTGGAGAACGCGGCGGCGGGCAAAGAAACGACATTGGCGAAGGGGACGTAGACAGGTAGACACGTCACCTGTGTACTTGTGTACCTGTGTACCTGTATACATATTTACATCCTCCCCCCGAAAGGAATTCCTCATGACCGGAACTTTTCTCAACATTGCCACGGTGCTCATTGGCGGGGCGATTGGTTTGTTTTTTGGCGCGCGCATCCCCGAGCGATTCAAGTCCACGGTGATTGCAGGCATGGGACTCTTTACTGCGGCGATGGGATTGCAAATGTTTCTCGAAACGGAAAATCCGCTCATCGTGCTGGGCGCGCTCATCGTTGGCATTTTGCTCGGCGAGTGGATGCGCATCGAGGACCGTCTGCGCGCGCTGGGCGAGAATTTGGAAAAACGATTTGCTTCAAGCGGCGACTCAAATAATTTCGTGCGCGGCTTTTTAACGGCTTCGCTGTTGTTCTGCGTCGGCCCGATGACGATTCTCGGTTCGATTCAAGATGGGCTGACTGGCGATTACAGATTGCTGGCCATCAAGTCGACTCTCGATTTTTTTAGCGCGCTGGCTTTCTCGTCCACGCTGGGGGTGGGGGTGCTGTTTTCGGCGTTGGTGATTCTCGTCTTTCAGGGCGGCATTAGTTTGCTGGCTGGCGGACTGAACGCGATCATCACCACGCCGATGTTAAATGAACTGACCGCCACGGGCGGCGTGCTTCTGCTCGGGTTGGCGGTCAGCAGTCTGTTGGAGATCAAGCCGATTCGCGTGGGCAATTTTCTGCCCGCGCTGGCCGTCGCTCCGCTGATCGTGTGGGTGCTGGGGTTGTTGGGGTAAATTAAGACTGGCGCAATATTTTGTAAAAGTACTAGAATCTCTGTCATGGGCTTCTCGGGTTTGGGATGTTTTCGCAAACACTACTTTACGCGACAAGCCTTTACTTCATCTTTGGCGATGGTATCGCCAAGGATTCTACGCAAAGTCCGCACACTGTATGCAAAAACAGGCGACTTAACGAAAAATTCGTAAGAGAGCGTTTCTTAAGTCGAATTTTACACAAGGAAAGAGCATTAACCACAGCCCACAGGGTTATAAAGAACACGGAGTCCACAGAGATTTTTAAAGGTTTTTCTCCGTGATCTTCCCTGGCACCG
>VFKQ01000247.1 GCA_009885445.1 Anaerolineaceae bacterium
AGAGTGGCGAGTGGCGGGATCTGATGGGTTTGGCGAACACGGTCTTGGATGTATTCGTAAAAACTGACATCTAATTTTTTTGTCGTTTCCGCCAGTGTCATAAAGGTATACTGAGCACGGTCACTTTCTGCGCTTTTCTCACCGCGAAGAGGCGAAGGCCGCGAAGGATATTTGAGGGCGCGAAAGCTTGCCTTTTATCCGTGGTTAAATTTGCCGATTCTCAAAACCGCAATCGGTTATCGACGGCAAAGCCGTGTCGAGATATTATGACCGTGCACGGCATAGCTCGGCTTTCTCGCTACTTTTCTTATGGCGCTTGCGTTTATGACGTTCTTTCTCGGACGAGTGATTTGTTGCAATTCGCTTGATAATCGCGCATGTCTGCCGATAATTTCTCAATCAGATTCAGTAATTCCGTAATTAATTGACGAGCGTTTTATTCTTTGATTCCAGAAAGCTCTAGGTGCTCAAGCGTGTTTATAGTTTACCGCGTTCCTTTCAACCCTTGCCTCTATTTTTTGAGATGATACAAAAAATCCGTGTCCTTCGGTGTAATCCGTGTACAATTTTTTTAATTGCCACGAAAAAAGAGACAGTCACTTTTGAAGTGCTGTCTCTTTTTGGAATTCATTGCAACAAGATCGGCTCAATGCGCCAGGTTTCTTCGCCGACGAGTTTTTTCAGGCGCGCGAGGAGTTCGGGGCAGATGCGCGTGGTTTCGTTGGGGAAATCTATCAGGTGGCCTTTGCCATTTTCAAAAATCTGAAAGGTGAATTTGTCGCGGCCATGAAACGACGTCAGCGTGCCGTAGATATTTTTGATGCGACGCTTGTCTATCACGTTGTCGTGACTCGGGCGCAGGATGATGGTGATCTGTTGCTGGGCATGGTCGCGGTCGGAGGCATCTATCAATGGAATGTAGAACGATTGCAGAATCGGCGGCGGGACGGGGGACGCTTCGCTAACCGCGCTCGAAACGGACTCAGTCTCGTCAGGCAGAATCTTCGCTTCGAGAGTCTGCGGCGGCGTGATGGTTGCGCTGGTGGTCGGACTGCCCGTCCGACCTACTTTGCGCGCGGCGATGGAGGCATCTTCAAATGAGGGTTGCCATTCGTCGTCCCAGCCGACGGGGAAGTTTTCGGGAGGAGGAGGGTCTGACCCCTCTTCCGTGTCCCCCAAGGGGGAGAGACTCATTTCGTAAGCGGGGGCTGATTCAGCGAGGGCGGGTGTGAGGCGAATCGGCTGGGGAGTTTGAGTCGCTTTTTGGACGGGGGCCGCTTTCCCGTAAGTGCTTCGGGACGATGTGGGCGCGGACTGAGGCGCTTCGGCGCGGCGCGGGGCTTCGTCGATAGAACGAGGCTTGAGCGTGCCGGAGGGTCCATCCAGCGGAATCAGCATTTTGATGTCGGTCTGAAAATTGTCGGCCAGAATTTTTGGCGGCGTTGAACCTGCGTCCACTTTGCCGGTGACGATGACGATCTGTCCGAGTTGCAAACTCTCGCGGAATTTCGTCCACGTTTTTGGAAAGAGCACGAGTTCGATACTGCCTTGAATATCTTCGATGGTGACGAAGGCCATGGGCTTGCCAAGTTTGGTGACGTAGGGGCGGATGAGTTCGATGACGCCTGCGACGCGCACGGGTTCTTCGTGTGAGGCCTCGCTGAGTTGCGCGGAAAAATAACTGACGATTTGCGTGAGGTCTTTTAAATAGGGCGTGAGCGGATGGTCGGAGATGTAGAGGCCGACGAGTTCGCGCTCCCAGTTGAGCATTTCGCGGCGGTCCACGTCGGCCACATCGGGCAGGCGAATCGATTCGACGCTGACGCCGGTGCCCACGCCGAAGAGGTTCAGCTGGCCGGCATCTGCCGCGCGGAAGTGTGAGGCGCTGACGGCGATGAGGCGCTCGATGCCGGCGAGCAGTGCCGAGCGTTTGCCGAACGAATCCATTGCGCCCACTTTGACGAGGCACTCGAGGACGCGTTTGCTCACGGCGCGCAAATCTACGCGCGCGGCGAGGTCGTTGAGGTCTGTGAACGCGCCGCCTTTGTCCCGCGCTTCGACAATTAAATTAACCGGCGCTTCGCCGACATTTTTCACTGCGCCCAAACCAAAGCGAATCGCGGGGCCTTCACCTGCGCGGTCTTCGATTTCAAAGTCCCAGCCCGAGGCGTTTACGTCGAGCGGCAAAACGGGCACGCCCATCGTGCGCGCGTCCGCAACGTAGTAGGCCACTTTTTCGATCACGTTCTTCGAGGCCGAAAGCAGGGCGGTCATGTATTCGGCGGGATAGTGCGCCTTGAGGAAAGCCGTCTCGACGGCGATGACTCCATAGTCGGCGGCGTGTGAGCGGTTAAAACCGTAACGGGCAAACTCTTCCCAATCTTTGTAGATGGCCTCGGCGATGGGTTTCTCCATGCCTTTGGCGGTGGCGCCTTTGATAAATTTGGCGCGATGCTTTTCGATCTCTTTGGCTTTTTTCTTTGAGATGGCCGAGCGCAATTCGTCCGACTCAGCGGGCGTGTATCCCGCCAGGTCTATCGCGGCGCGCATCAGTTGTTCCTGATACAAAGGCACGCCATAGGTGGAGTCGAAGATGGGCGCCAGCGCGGGGTGGATATATTCCACCTTTGCTTCGCCGTGCATGCGTTTGATGTAATCGGGGATGAAGGCCATCGGGCCGGGACGATAGAGCGCGACCATGGCGATGACGTGCTCCACATTTTGCGGTTTCATCTGCACAATGTAGCGCGTCATGCCGCCGCCTTCCACCTGGAAGAGTCCGGCGGTGTTGCCCGCGCCCAACAGCGCAAAAGATTTCGCGTCGTCGAGCGGAATATTATTTAAATCAAATTTTTTGCCGTGCCGTTTTTCGATCAGGTCGCAGGCTTTGGCCATCACGGTTAATGTGATCAGGCCGAGGAAGTCCACCTTGAGCATGCCCAGCGAGGAGAGGATGCCCATTTCAAATTGCGTCACGGTTTTAATCGGCGTCTCTTCCGAACCCGAGGTGGGTCGGTGCAGAGGCAGGTAGTCCATGATGGGTTTATCGCTGATGACCACGCCCGCGGCATGCGTGCCCGCATTGCGCACGGTGCCTTCCATTTTTGCGGCGATGTCAATCAACTCGCGCATGACCGGGTCGGTGTCGTAAATCTTTTTAAAATCGGGCACGAGCATGGCGTCGGCCATGGTGGTGTTGCGCCCCGAAACAAACGGGACGAGTTTCGCCACGCGGTCCACTTCGGGGATCGAGATTTCAGTCACGCGCGCCACATCACGCAGGGCGGCCTTGGTGCCCATGGTGCCGAAGGTGATGATCTGCGCAACTTTATCGTCGCCGTATTTTTTGGCACAGTAGGACAACATCTCAGAGCGGCGGTCATCGCGGAAGTCGAGGTCAATGTCGGGCATTTCTTGTCGGCCCGGATTGAGGAAACGTTCAAAGAGCAGGTCGTGCGCGAGCGGGTCAACCAGCGTAATTTCCAACGCGTATGCGACGATGGATCCCGCCGCCGAGCCGCGCGCGTTGTACCAAATGTTTGCCTCGCGCGCGTAACGACACAAATCCCAGACGATCAAGAAGTAAGTGTCAAAGCCCATATTTTGGATGATGCCCAGCTCATGCTCGAGTCTTTCGCGGACCTGTGAGCGGGTGGCCCGCTCCCCGTAGCGGCGAGCCAGCCCGAGGTCACACAGGTGACGCAAGTATGTCGCGGAGGTATGTCCCTCGGGGACGGCGAACTCGGGCAGGTGATAACCCTTGAAGCCCAAATCCACATTACAGCGCTCGGCAATCAACAGCGTGTTGCTCAGCGCATCCGGCACTTCGGCGAAGATGCGACTCATCTCCTCGGGCGTGCGCAGATAATATGACGGGTCGCTCATGCGCATGCGGCCGGGGTCGTTCAACTGCGTGTTAGTCTGCACGGCCAGCAGAATATCCTGATACTTCGCATCTTCGGGGTTGATGTAATGCACATCGTTTGTAGCGACGAATTTGGAGGCATACTTCGCGCCCATCTCAATCAATTTGCGATTGAGCGTGAGGATTTCGGGAATGTCGTGTTGTTGCAGTTCGAGGAAGAATCGGTCGGGGCCGAAGACGTCGTAATACCAGTTCAGTCGGCGCACCGCTTCCTCGGGTTTTTCGTCGAGAATCGCGCGCGGAATTTCAGCGGCCATACAACCGGAGGTGCAGATCAGTCCCTCGGAGTGTGCGGCGAGGAAGTCATGGTCAATGCGCGGATAATAATAGAAGCCCTCCAGTTGCGCGGCGGAGGAAATCTTGAGCAGGTTGCGATAACCGATTTCATTTTCGGCGAGGAGAAGAAGATGCGAGGAGGGGCGGTCAATCTTTGAGTCTTTATCTTTCATCGTGCGCGCGGCCATGTAAGCCTCCACGCCGATGATGGGTTTGACTCCGTTTTCGCGCGCGGCGTTGTAAAAATCAATCACGCCGAACATGGTGCCGTGGTCCGTAATTGCGACGGCGGGCATGCCCATCTCTTTAACGCGTTGCGCCAGCTTCTTGATATTCGAGAAGCCATCGAGCAGCGAGTAGTCGGTGTGGACGTGCAGGTGGGCGAAGGACATGGGGGAAGGAGAATAGAGAATTGGAGAATTGGTGGTCGAGCGATGCCCTGACCGAAGGTGTCGAAGGGTAGCCGCGTTCGTTGCGGCGTACACTTGCCACGAGCGCAAGTGCCGTGGTCAAGACCAGAGACTCGAGATTGAGCGGATTATAGCACGCGTGTTCGATGATGGAGTTTAAAAGATTCGGGGAACAAAAAAAGTGTGACGCGAGGCATCACACTTTTCATGTCTGGTAGGGGCGGCTTCAAACTACCCAACTATAAAACCATCCAACTATTTCGGCGTGGGAGTCGGCGTGCGCGACGGAGTCGGCGTCTTCGTGGCGGTGCCGCGCTTCGTCGGAGTCGGCGTCACGGACGGGGTCGTCAGCGCGGCGAGGTGTTGCTGGGCGGTGACTCGCCATTCAGAGGGCATGGAGTCAGCGGGCAGGGCCAGCAAAGATTCCCAGTCACGTTTAGCTTGGGCGATGCGCTCGGGCTGCTTTTCAAGTGACAGCGCGCGCCAGTAATAGACTTGGGCGAGTTCATTGTCCGTTTCGGCAAGGGCGAAGGCGGTGTCGGCTTGAATGGAGGCGGAGCCAAATTTTTCGAGCAGGTAGTAGGCGCGCGTCAGGCCGATTTGCCCGACGAAAGAATCGGGGAAGAAATCCAATGCGTGTTCGATTTCGAAGGCGGCGTTGTCGCCGTCGCCGAGTTCCACGTAGGTCAGGCCGCGATACAGGCGCGCTTCGGGATTATTCTCCAAGTCAATCGAGCGGTTGAGCCAATCGAGCGCCTCTTCGTAATTACCGGCCAGATAATTTATTTTGCCGGTGATGAAGAACGCGCGGGAGTCGTCGGTGACGAAGGTGGTGTAAGTGCGCAGAGCATCCGCCGCATTTTGATATTCGCCATTGGCGGCATAGGCCTCGCCGAGGACGAGGTAGACGGGCAGGATGGTGATGTCTATTTCGTTGGCGCGTTTGGCCGAGGCCAGCGCGTTGACGTTATCTTCGAGTGCGAGGTAGGCGCGCGCAAATTCGTATTGCACCAATGCAGAGTTGGGCAGTAACGGTTCGGCGGCGCGCAAATCTTCAAGCGCCGACTCGGGATTGTCGTGGTCGGTGTTATACGCCGCTCGGAGCAGATAAGCTTCGCCGTAGGCCGGGTCGCGCTCAATGGCCGTATCCAGCTCGGGACGTGGATCCGCATCGGGGTTGGAGGCGAGGCGCAAGCGGGCGAGTCCCACGTAGGCCGGGCCAAAGTCCGCGTTGAGAGAAAGCGCGTGGTTGTAGGCGTCTGAAGATTCAGCTAATTGCAGGTTGAAGCGATAGGCGTCACCCAGCAGATACCACAGGTCGGGCGTGTTGGGGCTGATGGTAAGGCCCTGCTGGACGTAACCAATCATGGCCAGCCAGTCACCCACTTGATAGGCGCTACGCACGGCGCGGATAATTTCGGTGAGTTGCGGGTCGTTAATGGCCGATGTAAAAAATGGGGTGGGCGTGTATGTTTGCGGCAAAAACGCCCACAGCGGCGTCGGCCCAACAAATGTGGACGTGGATTGTGGCTTGGCGTTGATGGCCGTGGGCGTGAGTGTGAATGTGGGTGAAGGACCGTGTGTGAAAGTGGGGATGACCGCAGTGCGGATGATTAAGCCCAGATTATTCAGGCCGGCATAGATACCAAAACCAACCGCGATGATAGCCAGGCCCCAACCCATCGCGCGGAAGGCGGGCGTTTTTCGGAACGGCGTTTTGTCCTTTGGTTTTTCGTGAGCGAGTTTGAGTTCCTCCTCCCACGCACGCGGACGGGACACCTGAAAAGGCTTGATCGAATCGTCCGCCGGCATCGCGCCCAGGAGGACGAGTCCGCGCCGCGCCGCGCTGTTAGCGGGTTCGACGCGCAGGACGGTTTCGAGGCAGTAGATGCGCTCCTTCGGCGTCTCGACGGCCGCGCTCATCCACAGCCAGTAGTTGACATTGTTCTGCTCGGCCTTAAGCAGACGCGTAAGCATTTCCTTTGCGCGCGGGCGGTCACCAATGCGCAGGGACTCGACGGCTTCTTGAAATAACAGGTCAACTTCTTCAGACATGTTGCGATTGTATCAGATTCAAGCTTTGCCCCAAAAAACCGACTTTTCCTCACCCAATACGGAATTTCTAGCGCACCTTACAATTTCTTTTAGTCGGCAAATTGGGGTTGAAATCTTGTTCTAGTTAGGTATATAATATGAGCGATTGATGGATCAGGGTAACCTGGTCGGGAAAGCGGGCCTTTTGGCCCGCTTTCTTTATTGTTTAGGCGAGCCAAAGGCTGTGAAATGCTCAAATGTTGGTTGAGGGAATACCTTGAGACCGTAGCCCAAAACTCCACCGCCTTTATTTGTCGGGGCCTTGTCTAGTTTTCCAATTACAACATCAAAAGACTTTTGTCCGGTATTTGGTCGTAGAACTTTGGCAGCAACTGGATAAGCAACTAGATCGGCTATCTGCAAACCGGCAATATTTGCCGTTTTCTTCTCCATTCGAAAACTTGAAATATTGCCTAGGTTAGGCTGATAACGCGTACCGAATTTTTTCAGATTGAAATATTCGTTTTTGAGCAATTTGTCTTCATTTAATCCTCGAGATTCGGCCATCATGTAACCTTCGGCATCCCTACTCTTTCGATTCATCATCATAGAATATCTTTCCATAATAAATTCAAGGGATAAATGATAGGGGTGCCTTGCACCATCTCCATAATGATCTAAGTGCGCCTTCTTCAATATGACCACAGCGAGAATGGTGAAATTCAAGTTTTCTATCAACCTGTTTAGCGCATCGTAAAACCCTTGCCTATCCGTTTCATTTCCAAGAAAAGAGAAGGGTCCGCGATGTTTGCGGATTTCACTTGAATGTAAAACGACATCGGTTCTGCTCCAAAATTTATTTTTAAATTCATCAACTGCTGGGCGGACTGTATGCTTATAGTATTCACGCTCAAAAATACAGCCGACCAAGCAGAAGGCTGGGAAGTTGTTGTCAATGCTTGCTAAATTGTGATCACCTGACTCGTCCATGAATAAAACGTGAGGCATAGCTCAATCTCTCACTGAATATTTGTTCTATGCGCATTATACACCTTGCTACAACCCCGAGCGCATTGCAGACTTAATTGTAGCGCGCACTATATGTTGGCCCTGCTGAAATTTTTTTCCGAGCACACTAGCTACCCTATTCTGTGCCACACAGGATACAAGCACGAATCACTTCACCAACCCGTGATACCCGCGGTTGTGATACACCAGTGGATCGTCGGCGCTGTGAATCAGCGCGTCCAGCACTTCGGCGAGGAAGAGCGTGTTCTCGCCGACGGGGTGGGTGTGAATCACTCGGCAATCGAGCAGGGCCAGGCCTTCGGTGAGATGCAATGCGCCACTGCTTAACGTCTGCGTGGCGATGCCGTCCATGCGAGCCTGTTTATGCCCGTGACCGGCAAAGCGTTCTGACAGCTCGCGTTGGTCGGCGCGCAGGACGGTGATACCAAACACCTGCGATTTGGTAACCATGCCATACATGTGCGTCTTGTTTTGCAACACAACACTGATGACCGGCGGTTCGATGGACACGGACGTAAAAGAATTAACCGTCATGCCATACGGACCATTTTCATCGGCGGCCATGATGACAGCCACGCCGGTCGCCCACGTGCGCAGGGCGTGGCGCAATTGTTCGGGGTCAAATGTCATTTAAAGGATGCTCCAGTGAGAATCATCATAACGATGCGGGAAGGCAGAGTCAAGGCAGATATTATTTTTAAAGACTCAGCCACGGATTCCACCGATTTCCACTGATTTTTTGAAATCTGTGCGCGAAGCGTCCGTGTAATCCGTGGCAAAAGGTTTAAATAAAATTTACAACGATGCAGGCTTCGGCCCAATCAACATGCGATGCGCCACGCGCATGCAGGCATTCATCACCACTTTCAAACCGGCCGCCTGCGCCTCGCGTGCGGACTCTTCGTGCTCAATGCCCACCTGCATCCAGATCACTTTCGCGCCGATTTTAATCGCCTCGTCCACCACCGGCGGAACATCCTCCGGTTTGCGAAAGACCTGCACCAAATCCACTTTCACGGGGATGGCTGACAAACTTGGGTACACTTTCTCGCCGAGAATCTCCGTCGCCGTCGGATTGACGGGGATGATTGTGTAACCCTGCTGTTGCAAATATTCCACTATCGAATAACTTTCCTTCTCTGGGTTCGACGACAAGCCCACGCTGGCAATCACTTTCGTGGATTTCAAAATTTCCTTCAGTTCAAAGTTGTCCATGGTTTACGCTCCTTGAATATGTTTTGGCAAAACGATTTTAAATTTTGTGCGCCCAGGCTGCGACTCAACCGAGAGCTGTCCGCGATGACGATTGACCACAATATCATGCGAAATGTGCAGTCCCAGCCCCGTGCCTTTGCCCACGCCTTTGGTGGTGAAGAACGGTTCAAAAATTCTTAATCGAATCGCTTCAGGAATCCCCGCGCCGTTGTCTTCGATCTCAACAACCACATTGCCCGCCTCTTCAAACGTGCGCAGAGTGATCTCGCCGTGCCCGTCCATCGCATCCACGGCATTATCAATAATATTTGTCCACACCTGGTTTAACTCGCTGGCATACGCCTGAATACGCGGCAGGTTCGGCGCGTACTCGCGTTTCAGCGTCACGCCCTTTTTTAATTTATGTTGCATGATCACCACGGTATTTTCGAGTCCTTCGTGCAAATCCACTTCGAGCACCGGCGCCTGATCGAGATACGCGTACGATTTCACCGCGTGCACAATTTGCGAAATGCGTTCCGTTGTCTCGCGCACTTCAAATAACAGTTCCATCATCAGGCAACCCGCGCCCAGCCATTTCACCGCCAAGCCAAACAGCGACGAATCGAGTCCGCGCTTTACTTCTTCAATGGATTTAATTCCCCAGCCAAAGCGCACCATCGCCGGCGCAAGCTCCCAAGCGGACTCAACCTCCTGCGCCTCGAGCCACGCTTGAAGTTGGTCCACCAAATCAATTTTGTCCAACGCCTCAAGTTTCAGCGGCGTCTGCAAGCGCGCCTCGCTGTGCTGAACAAATTGACTGAACCACTCGCGCTTGCCTGCCTCAAACGCCGCGCCCTCCAGCTGACGAGTCAACGCCTGCCAGTTGAGCACCGCCGCGCTCATGTCGGCGGCGCTTCGTTGCGCCGCCGCGGCGGGATTATTCAACTCATGCGCCAGCCCCGCAGACATGGTTCCCAGCGCGGCCATTTTTTCCTGCTGATGGAGCAAGGCCTCGTTCTGCAATAAACGCGCCATGACCCAATTGAGAATCGCCAGCGACGCGCCCGGACTTGATGCGATCAAATTCTCAAAGGCCTGCTGGGGAATGCGCAACACCTCACCCGTCGTCAGTGCGGTGACAGAGGCCGAGCGCGGCGCGCGCGCCAGCAAAGCCATCTCACCGACCACGTCACCCGCGTTGCGCACTGCAATTTTGACGATGCTCTGTCCAGTTTTTTTCTCGATCTGAAATTCTCCGCTCATCACGACGAAGGCCGCGTCACCCAAATCGCCCTGTTGAATCAACACCTGTCCCGCCGTCAAGGTGACAGGCTCCGCCATGTCGACGAGTTGTTGCAATTGCTCGTCAGACAAGCCTTGAAATAGCGGGGACTTGCGCAGGTCACTTAAGTTCATGGTTGCAGGGCGACATTTATGTCGCCTGTGAACGACGGGCTACTTCTTCAATATAAACGAATATTCCTTTGAAATTCATATTCAAAGTTTCTTGAGTTTTCAAATAGGCAATGGCGAATATTTTAAATAAGCCATAGCCAAGCAATACACCTGTGGCGTTTAACAGCACATCATTAATGTCAATGGCGCGAAAGGCGGTTTTGAAAACAAAGGAAATTACCAGTTGAATCATTTCCAGCACAAGGCCTACAGCAAAAGCCAGCCAAAAAAATCTCCGCACTTTGTTCTTTATGATGAAACTGATTCCAAAGCCAAACGGGATGGTCAACAATGTATTTCCAACAATCTCTCTGATGCACAAGTTCAACATTTCGCAGGAACCGAAGTAAAAGGGAATCAAATTGATGCGCGGCTTGAAGGCCGCATATCCCTGATTTCCAAAAATTGGCAGCGGAAAAACAATCACGCTCAACAAATAAAGCAAATAGACGCCAAAGAGCAAAACAAAGAAGAGATATGCAAGTGCGCGCCCTTGCCACCAAAGAATTATCAGCAAAGCAAGCAACGCGGCGATGCCAATAAGGAGGTCGCGCAGGGTGAAGTCAATCATCATGTTGGATATTGTTTTATTTGGAGTCAGCCGCTTGCTGGCCGAATGTGCGGGAGCAAGCTCCCGCACTCCATATTAAAGCGTCTTCAAATATTCCTTGATCAGCGCATGCGCAATGGCGCCCTCGCCGACTGCGCTGGCCACACGATGATTGGTGCCGTGGCGCACGTCGCCGGCGGCGAAGATGCCCGCGGTGCTGGTCTCTAATAGAAAGGGGTCCCGCTCGAGGGTCCAGCCTGGCGGCGGATTTTTATCCACGATTAAATCAGTGCCGGTGAGAATCTGTCCCTTGTCGTCGCGCAAGACGATGTCTGCTACCATCTGGCTTTGCGGTTTGACGCCGATGAAGACAAATAGCGCGGCGGCGGGGAAAGTTTTATTTTCACTGCTGGCGGTGTCGCAAACCGTGATGCTTTCAAGCGCGTTGCCGCCCGAGACTTCAATCAGGTCGGTGCTCAACAAAATTTCGATTTTCGGATTCGACTCGAGTGCGTCCACCAAATATTTCGACGCGCCGAGGGCGGGTCCGCGCACGAGCATGGTCACATGGCTGGCGAAGCGACTCAAATAAATTGCGCCCTGCGCCGCCGAGTTCGCGCCGCCGACGACAAAAACATTTTGGTCTTTGTAATTCATCGCTTCGGTGTAGGCCGCGCCGTAATAAATTCCCGCGCCGCTAAATTTTTCTGCCCCGCGCATTTTCAAAGTTTGGAATGCCGCCCCCGTGGCGACGAGCAGTGCGTGACACGAAATTTCTGTGCCGTCAGCGAGTTGCACAATTCGATACGCATCGCGCACCGTGACCTGGCGGGCTTCCTGCGCCGACAAAATTTCGACGCCGAATCTTTTTGCCTGCGCCACCGCGCGGCGGGTGAGGTCGTCGCCGGAGATTCCCGCGGGAAAGCCGAGATAATTTTCGATTTTGGGACTGCTCCCCGCCTGCCCGCCCGGCGCGGTCTTCTCGATGATGATGGTTTTGAGTCCCTCCGAGCCAGCATAGACTGCGGCCGCGAGGCCCGCCGGCCCGCTCCCGAGCACGATCAGATCGTAGAAGGGCAGAGCGGCCTGGGTTTGCAGACCAAGTTTGTCGGCCAGTTTTTTTAAGTCGGGCGCAATCAGAGTCTCGCCATCCGGGAAAAAGATGACGGGCAGATTCTTTAGTTGCGCTGAGGCCGCTTCAGCGAGAGTTCGCGCGGCGGAATCTTTTTCAACATCCAACCATTGATAGGGAATCTGGTGACGCGTGAGAAATTCTTTTACTTCGTGGCTGGTCAGTGACCAAAGTGTGCCCGCCACGCGAATGCCTTCGTAGGGCAGGCGCGCGTGGGCCTTCCAATCGTCGAGCAATTCGTCGAGCACCGGATAAAGTTTTTCATCGGGCGGATGCCAGGGTTTGAGCAAGTAGTAATCGAGGCGCACTTCGTTGATCGAATCAATTGCGGCCTGCGTGTCGGCGTAGGCAGTCAGCAAAACGCGTTTGGCTTGCGGATAAGTTTGCATGGCCTCGGCCAGAAATTCTGTGCCGCTCATTTGCGGCATGCGCTGGTCTACTAAAAACAGCGCGACGGTTTCGTTGCGCTGTTCAAGTTTTTTTAAATAGTCCAGCGCGACGGAGCCGGAGTTAATCGAGAGGATGCGATAATCCTGCCCATAATGTGCGCGCAGGTCGCGCTCAAGTGAGTTAAGCACGGAGGCGTCGTCGTCTATGGAAAATATTGCGGGCTTGGGCATGCGCAGATTCTACTTCAAATCGGACGCTCGCGGAACAGGTTGGTGATTGCATTTGTTTTTTTGTCCGCTAATCTAAAAACCAATTCGCGCAGATTAGCGGATTCTCAAACAGTAAGCGAGTTCAAGAGGTAAAATTCAATCCTTTCCATTTGCAATCCAACACGAAAGCAATCTGATACACAGGTAGTCTGTTACCGCGACACCTAACGTAAAGGCAACCATGAACAACCCACAAGAAACCACCACCCAATTCTCTATCCACCCTCAAACCGGCATGGGACACGTCGCGCTTACCGTCGCTGGACTCGAAAACCAAATCGCCTTTTACCAACAGGCCATGGGCTTCAAACTGCACTGGCGCGACGGCAACCAGGCCGGCCTCGGCGCTGGCGGCGCAGACCTTCTGCGTCTCACGCAGGAACCGAGCCGCAAAAAATATCGCGGCGTCACCGGCTTGTATCACGTGGCGTATCTTTTTCCAAATCGCCGTCAACTGGCCATTGCCCTGGCGCGTCTCTTCACGCTCAAATATCCCAACGCGCCCACCGACCACATCATGACCAAAACCACCTACCTCGACGACCTCGAAGGCAACGGCATTGAGTTGTATTGCGAGTCCCCCGAAGACGGCACATTTACAATGAAAGATGGAAAATTTGAAACCCGCCGCACCGACGGCTCGTGGAGCAACGGCCGCGAAGCCCTCGACGTGGACGACCTCTTCACACACATGCAAGAAAACGAAAAACTCGACGCGCCCATCCCGCCTGAAACAAAAATCGGCCACGTCCATCTTCACGTGCGCGATGTGGACGAAGCCGTCAATTTTTATCACGGCATCCTCGGCTTCGACGTGATGGGCGTCGCAAAAGAATTCCGCGCGGCCTTCATTTCTGCGGGCGGCTATCATCATCACCTCGGCCTCAACACCTGGCAGGGCGAAGGCGCGCCCCCGCCTCCCTCCGATGCCGTCGGCCTGCGTCACTTCACGATTCAACTTCCGAATCAAAACGCGCTGGATGAAGTCATCGCCCGCGTAGACGCCGCAGAAATTATTTCGAATCAGACAAATGACGGCCTGCTGATTCAGGACCCCTCACAAAACAACATCATCCTCACCACATCCGCGCCTGTCTCCGCGCCCAAAACGGGTTAGCCCAAAATGAACCAATTCACGCTGACAATTTACTCCGACTACATCTGACCGTGGTGCTACGTCGGCCAGGGTGTGGTTGACTTACTGAAAACTAAATACCATGTAGACGTGGAATGGCGTCCATTCTATTTGCGTCCCGACACGCCGCCCGAAGGCGCAGACTTGCCTGATTACGTCCTCCGCGCGCGCGCCAACGGCTCGGAGGGACGTCTACAATCCATGGCCGAATCTTATGGAATGCCCTTTCGCTCCACCGAGCGCATCTACAACACGCGTCTCGCCCACGAAGCCACAGAATACGCCCGTGAACACGGACGCGGCAACGAGTTTCATCACGACCTCTTCCGCAAAGTCTACGCCGAGGGACTCGACCCGGCGAATTGGTCCGTTCTGCGCGACTCCGCCTCCCAGTGCGGACTCGACGCGGACGAGATGCAGAGCGAAGTTGAGGCGGGCAAGTACACCGTCAACGTGGCTGAGCAAGTGCAGACGGCTTATCAGATCGGCGTCACCGGCGTGCCCACGTATGTGGTCAATGGCCGCTACGCCGTCGTCGGCGCGCAACCGTACAGCGTCTTTGAGCAATTGCTCGAGAGATTGAAATCGGGGTTGATCGAAAAATAGTTAACTCACCTTACGCAGATTCCTGTTTTTGCGAGGGCGTACTCGCCCGAAGCAATCTCCCTGACCGCACAGGAGATTGCTTCGTCGGGAAATACCCTCCTCGCAAAAACACCTGGACGGTAGAAAAGATTTAGTGCGTAAGGTCAGTTAATAACAAACATCCGCGTCACATATGGCGCAGATGTTTTTGTTTGCAGTAGTTATACGCGTCGCGGGATAACGTGTACACGCAAAGGTTATCACCCGATTCAGACTTCGGAAATCTTTAAGAGGGTTCTCCGTTTTAGGCGCATCCAGGGAGATTTCCGAAGTCTTTAGGCCGAGTCTCTGACATGGTTTGCGTGCACACCGAAATTGGCAATCCGTATACAATCGACGTATAATACCGTCAGCCTGCAAGAAACACTTGGGCGTCAACTGTAAGGTTTCAAAATTGTTCTGCTTGTAAAATTATTTAGCTCCCCAAAAGCACACCCCTATTTCACACTTTGGCCCCTCAACTTCCATGAGTAAATTTTTTCTGCGCTTGTTCCACTTACAGCCCGGCGAAGGGATGCTCGTCTTCGCGCTCGGGTTTTTGCTGTTTGGAAATTCCCTGGCGCGGCAGGTTTCTGGCATTGTGGCCGTCAGCGGATTTCTCAACAGCAGTGACGTCAATCAGATTCTGCTGGTCATGCTCGTGGATTATGTCCTGATTCTGATCGTCTCCAGCGTGATCAGCCTGATCGTGGACCGCTTCAATCGCATCCGCTTGATGGGGTTCGCCAGCCTGGCATTCGCGGCCGTTTTCATTTTTCTGCGTTGGATGTTTTCGTTTAGCGATCTGGGCTGGCTGAATTATTCGGCCATGTATCTGGTGGCTGAACAGCAACTGGTGCTCTTCCCGATCATGTTCTGGGTGCTGGCTAATGACGTGTTTAATTTTTCACAGGTGCAACGTCTATTCCCGCTGATCGCCAGTTGGAGTTTCGTTGGCAAACTGGCTGGCATCGCCGTGGCGGGAGTCTCGCCGACAGTACTGGCTTCGTTGGGCGGAAAAAATGAAGACGTGTTGTTGTTCAATGCCTTCATTTATATTGTTGGTTATCTATTGGTCATTGTCGGCCTGCGCAAAGTGACTCTGCGCCGCACCGTGCAAAAGACGGAGACGATGCGCGAGTCGCTTTCGGAAGGCTGGGGCTTCGTCCGCGATGTGCAGGTCTTTCGCTATTTGATGGTCGCCATCCTCGCATTGGCCGTGGCCGATACGATCATAGAGTTCCGCTTCCTCGTGGTCACCGATGCCATCTTCACCACGCAGGTGGCTTACCAAAACTTTTACAGCCTCTACCGTCTGGTTGCCAGCCTGGCCGCTTTCATCGTGCAAACCTTTTTGACCGGGCGGCTGATCAAGGGCATGCAGTTGAAAAACGTCTTTTTCTTTTTCCCCATCGTGGCCCTGCTCGCCTCGAGCGGGATGCTCTTCTCCGCCGGGCTGTATGCCGCGTTCCTGGGCATGCTCAGCGTCAAGTTGATGCGCGAGAGCATAGACGAATCGGGGCGCAAGGCTTTCCAGGCGCTCGTCCCCGAGGAGCGGCGCGGACGCGTGAGCACGTTTAACGACAGTTATCTTCCTGCCATCGGCACCATCCTCGCCTGCGCCCTGACCGGCTTGATCGTCTTCATCGGCTTGAGAATTAACAGCGACCTGCACATCATCTACATGACGCTGGCCGTCATCAGCGCCATTGTCGCCATTTGGGCCACCTGGCGCATGAGCAAAACCTACGACATCAGCCTGCTAAACTGGCGACTCAAACGCCGTCAGCGCGTGAGCAATTCGATGGTCAGCAAGTTGGAAGACCTTTAAAACGCCGATTATTTCGCATTTGCATAGCACTTTATTTAGGAGAACCACATGAGCATTCCCGTAGTAGCCCCCATCTTCCCCGCAGATGCCAAGCCGCGCCGCACCATTTTTCTCAGCCTGCGCTGGAAATTGCTGGTGGGCTTCACGCTGTTATTCAGCATCGTCTTTGCCCTTGCATTTTTCTGGTTCTATACTTTCGCAACCAATCAGGCCTTGACCCGCATTCAGCAAGACCTGCTGGATACGCTGGCCGGCGCCACCACTTCGGTGGATACTGATGTCATCACCTCGTTGGCAACTGACCCAGGTGTGCCAAATGCATCCGGCCAGGCCTGGCTCGCCCATTCGATTGCAGATGATGCCGAAACAGCGGACGCGGAATCTTTGAAGGCCGCCGCCGCCAAGGATTTTGGCAAAGCCACCCCCGTTGGCTTTTCAGATGACCCGCGCTATCAGCAATTGATGGACGAGTTGCAAGCCATTCACAACATTGAACCGCGCGCCTGGCCGTACATTTACATCAAAGCCGAGGGTGAACGTGAGTTGACCTATCTCGCAGATTTATGGGCGCGCTACAATCCATCCAAAGCTTCGCCGTTTATGTTCACGCGTTCCAGCCGCCAATCTTATAACGGGCTTACCGAGCTGACCCTGCGACTGGACTCTGAAACTGGCGAGTTCATCGCCTACGAAGATCCATTTGGCAATTGGATTTCCGCTTATCAGCCTGTCCTCGACGCTTCGGGTAACGCTGTGGCCGCGATCGGCGTGGACTTTGAAGCGGACTACGTCAACGAGGTGCAGGCCGCCATCGCAGACCGCGTGGTCACCGCTTTTATCATCACCTACATGGGCTTGTTCCTGCTGGTCTTCCTCATTTCGCAAACCCTCACCCGCCCAATCAGCAATCTGACGGTGGCCGCCACACGCATTGGTGAAGGTGATTACTCACAAGACCTCTCGAAAATTCGCCGCGAAGGCCGCATCAATGACGAGATCGTCACGCTCACCAACGTCTTCACCATCATGACCAACAAGGTTTATCAACGCGAGCAATTCCTGCGCAAACAAGTGGAAGCCTTGAAGATCGAGATTGACGATACCAAGCGCTCCGCGCAAGTCAACGCCATCGCCGACACCGACTTCTTCCGCGAATTGCAGGAAAAGGCGCGCAAGTTACGCGCTCAAAACACGGACTAGTCTCTGCCAAAAAATCCATGAGCGACGCGCCCATCGTTGCGTTGTATAACAATCTCGAAACGTTCTTCGCATTTCTACAACGCTCCAACGACCCAAACATTTTCGAGAAGCGCAAATATCGCGGCGACCGCGGCCTGTTCTGGCTCGGTCGCCGCAAATTGCTTTTCACCACCGCGCCTGTGCCGGGCGCGCGCGGGATTTGCGACCGTTGGGGATATGACGCCACCGACCTTTTATCTCCGCCCGAGCCGACTCACCAATTGAGCCTCGACATCTTGCGCGACCCTGAGTTGATTCAGCGCATCGTGCGTTTCGCTGGCCCAGGCCGCTCCATCCAACTCATCCCCTACGCCACGACGCGTGAGTTTTATCAACTCGCCGAAGCGCTGACAAATGTCCACGGCCTGACGGTGCTGTTGCCCGAAAGTCCGCGCCCTGAGGCATTGTGGATTCGCAACTATGCCGACACGAAGGCTGGCTTCCGCAGTTTGGTGAGTCGCTGGCTGGGGAGCGAGGCGCGCCTGCCCGAGGGAATTGTCTGCCGCAGTGTGCCGCAAGCCGCCGAGGTGGTGACTTGGTTCTTGGCGCGCGGCAAAGATTGTGTGGTCAAAGCCGACGGCGGCGAAAGCGGAATCGGGCACCTTGTCTTTCGTGTCGCTGAACCCGCTTCGGGCGCGGTGTTGGAGCGGCTCGAGGGCAATCCGTTTTTGAACAACGACCTGATTATTGTCGAAGAATTTATCCCTTCCAGCATGGGCGAGTCGCCGTCGCTGGAATTTTTTGTCCCGCCCGCGGGGCAGGGTGAGCCGTACGTCACCTATCTTTCGGGGCAAATTTTTGAACAGTTTGGCCGCTTCGCAGGAGTTCTCATCGGGCGCGAGATGCTGCGCGAAAAGTGGTACGACTCGCTCGCCGCGCGCGGATTAAAAATTGCACACGAAATGCAAGCCGCAGGGTATGCCGGAATTTTTGATTTGGACTGCGTTGTGGATGACGCTGGCGAGATTTGGTTTTTAGAAATTAACGCGCGCCGCACTGGCGGGACGTATGTGCATGAGTTTGCGCGCAGCATGTTTGGCGACGATTATTTATCGCGCGTAGTGATCTTGAGCAGTAATGAGATTGGTTGCGAAGGAATCAAAGATGAGGCGCATTTACTTTCAGCGCTGGACGATTTGTTACTGCCCCTCGGCGCCGAGCGCGGACTGGTGGTCACGGTCACTTCGACGATTCACACCGGCCAGTTTGGCGGCATCTTCATCGCGCCCGATGAGGCCGATGTGTTGCGTTTGCGCGCGCAAGTGTTGGAGCGATTGGAATCGGTGCGCAATAAAAATTCTTAGCCACAGA
The DNA here is from genome assembly GCA_009885445.1 of Anaerolineaceae bacterium. Lineage (GTDB taxonomy): Bacteria > Chloroflexota > Anaerolineae > Anaerolineales > Villigracilaceae > Denitrolinea. The sequence continues at coordinate 18,808 of VFKQ01000247.1, forward strand.
TTTCACGGAATAAAAAATCGGTGAAACTGGGTGTCATCTGTGGCAACAAAAAATGACAGTCGCTCACGAAGTGACTGTCATTTTTTAATCGGGGAACTCAGTGTAGTAACGACTTCAGCCAGCGCCTTGAAAGAACAAAAACGACTGTCCTTAAAAGATGCTTTGCAAAAGTCGTTACTACAATTTTAGAGCGGAGGGAGTGGGATTCGAACCCACGTTGGTGTGACCCAAACATGTTTTCAAGACATGCGCCTTGAGCCGCTCGGCCATCCCTCCACGTGAACGCGATTGTACCTCACAATACACCGCCCTCCCGTAAGTGCATTGGGACGATGCGAGCGGAGCAGCTGTACCTACCTGCTTGCTTGCAATTCACAAATTTGAGCAATCCATGTATTATAGAGTTGGTTGGTCGGCATTGGCTTCTCCTGTAAATTCGTTTTGTCGTAAAAACAAATTTACTCGATTTTCCAAGCCGACCAATTATTCAATTGTCAAACGTGTGCACGCAAAGGTTGTCACCCGATTCAGACTTCGGAAATCTTTAAGAGGGATTTCCGTTTTAGACGCATCCAGGGAGATTTTGGAAGTCTTTACGCCGAGTCTCTGACATGGTTTGCGTGCACACTGTCAAACTGTCAGGTAGCTAGAGATTCTCTAGTGTACATCCGTCATTGCGAGGAGGGTACCCCCGACGAAGCAATCTCATCATCGAACAGGAGATTGCTTCGGGTGAGTACGCCCTCGCAATGACAGGTATGTATACTGAGCACGGTCAGTTTCTGCGCTTTTCTCACCGCGAAGGATATTTGAGAACGCGAAGGCTTGCCTTTTATCCCTTTCATCCGTGGTTAAATTTGCCGATTCTCAAAACCGCAATTTATGACCGTGCGCGGTATAGGAGGGGATGGAAATAAATATTTTGCGAACCCTTCCATGCGCCAGACCTGGCCGACCCGCGTATGCAACCCGGCCATTGTTTTTGGTAGCGCAGATGTTAGGTTGTGACCGGCGTATCTGTGGCGCTGGATTTTTTTTCGCGCATTAAGTTGAGTGTGCTTACGCAAATCAAAATGATGATCAGCGGAATAAAGGCACTGCTTAAGATGGGTATTTTTATTTTGTATGGGAACAGAATCATCGCGTAGGCCAGCGCGCTGATGAATATTAACGCGCTGGCCAGCAGGCGTTTGGTTTTGGAGCCGCTAATCGTCTCTGTTTCAATGAGCATTAAGGCCATGGGCGCGGCCAGAATCGAAAGTTTATAGTCTACGCTGACGGGGATGAGCAGGGCGCCGAGGGTGCAGATGAGCAGGAGATGGGCGTTCAATCCGCCCTCGTTGTGGCGATAAGCCCTCAGCAGCGCCAACCCGAAACACAGCGCGAAGAGACCGAAAAACATCAGGCGCAGATAACCTTCGTAGTGGGCCAGGAAATTGAAGCGCGGCGGAAGTTGAATCCACTCACCGCGGGTCAACTCATACACAAACGAGCTGATTGAGTGATTGGTGATTAAATACCACTTCGAGCTTCCCGCCTGCGCAGGCAGGTTCGTGATGAATTCCCAAAAAATGCGCGGACCCATTGCAAACAATAGGCCGAAGTTGAGCAATCCCAGCGCAGCGAAGCGACGCAGGTTGCCGCGCCAGTCGCGCCAATCTTTTACCAGCATGACAATAAAGATGAGCGGGTATAGTTTAAATTGCACGGCCAGCGAAAATAAAATATAGGCCAGCGTCCTCAGCTCGTAGCGGTAATGAAAAATGTAAATGGCGACCATGCACAAGAGCATGGTCATCACGTTGTTTTGTCCGCGCTCCAACTCAAACAGAAAACCATACGAGAGCAGGCCGGTTAAAAAGAAGAGCACGATCAGCGCCAGGTTTTCGCGTCCCTTAATGCGCGCCGGCAGGGTAAATGTCAACAGGACAAAACATAGCAGGGTCAGGAAGGTTTGCACCACGAAGTTGGCTGGATATTTCAGCAGGGCCAGCGGCGCGAAGAATACATAGGTCAGAGGCGGATAGAACTGGATTGGATAAGGCGATTTGCCTTCCTCAAACCAGGCGCGACTTAACTCGGTCAGTCTTTGCAGGTCGAGGCCAATGGGTTTCGTGCCGGGCACGAACGAGTTGTAATCCAACATGCGTTGTTCGGAATTAAGAAAGACGGGCAGAACAAAATATAAACAGAAGGGGATTGCAAAGCCGAGCAAGGCCCAGGTGAGCACGGGCTGGGCGAGAAGCCGATCAGTGAAGCGCGTGTATGCTGAAGAAACCTGCGCGTCACCCTGCGGTTTTTTTGCGGCGCGGAATAAATAAATGCAAATCCCAATCAGCGCGCCCATCTCTAAAATTAAGATGTAAGTTGCCGCGCGCGGACCGGCCTGGCCTGCGATTAAAAGCAACCCGCCTGCGACCAGCCCGAAGATAATGTTTTTGTTTGGTTTTGTCATAAGGCATTTCCCGCCGACCCAAAAAATATTTTATCTGCTCTGGGAGAGGCGACGATGAAATCGATTCTAATGTAAGTGATGCATTTTGTGGGGCGGCATCTTATCTGTGTACACGCAAACCATGTCACAGACTCGGCCTAAAGACTTCGGAAATTTCCCTGGATGCGCCTAAAACGGAGATCCCTCTTAAAGATTTCCGAAGTCTGAATCGCGTGACAACCTTTGCGCGCACACCAATTTCGAAGATTGGCGCCATGCCGCCAATCTTCGGGTAAAATATAAAACTGCGCACGGGGAGGTGCCAGAGAGGCCGATTGGGCTCGCCTGCTAAGTGAGTACTGGGGCTTAAACCTCAGTCGCGGGTTCGAATCCCGCCCTCCCCGCCAGAGAAACACGCTCGAGTCATCGAGCGTGTTTTGTTTCAGTCACGCTTCCCCATTCAGGGGATGATATTCTCACCCGCCCTCCTCACCTTGTGAGACCCCGTTTTCTCGTGGAAAACGGGGTCCTGACTTAACCGTTCCACTCGATGTCAAATGTGGAGGCCTCCAGCGCAGAAATATTTTCGCGCCGCGCCAGTCGTAAATAATGAAGGATGCTCCGAAACTGAAGCAGGGCGGGCAGTGGGTCGTCGCGGCGATAAATCACGTCGCGGCTTGAAGTGCAGGCAGTAAACCATTTTTGAAATTTGCCTTTCTTCAGCGCGGCGGGTAATCCGTAAATCAACATGCCGCTCAACAACATACTTGAGTCTGTGGATGATGGCGTAACGCATTCCAAAGTTGAATCAAAAAAAGAATCTACAAAACGCGGCGCGCCCGCCAGCAAATGGATTCCGCTCGTGGCGCGCGGATTGCATTCGATGGCGAAAATTTCCCCGCCCGCAGTTTCAATAAAATCAAAAGCGATCTGTCCCGTGAACGAAAGAGCGGCTACGAATTTGTTCACCCACGCAAAAATTTTTTGATGTTCAACGTGCCGAAATAAAATCGTCGCGCCTTGGCCGGCGGTGAAATCAGAGCGGTAAGCCGTGTGCGCCGTCATGCGTCCATTGTGGCACACGCTATACGTGCAGACTTGTTCGCCCGCGATAAATTCTTGCGCGGCCCAACTCGAATCAAACGTCAGCGTGGACAAAGCTTGATGGAGGCCGACCCGCATCAAGGTCCGCGCGGCGAAGCGCGAGTAGACGGGTTTGAGCACCAGCGCCGGCCACGCCTCAAACGCGGACTGTAAGCGGGTCGCTGAGTCGATCAACATCGTCCCCGGGACGGAGAGTCCGAGTCGTTGTGCGGTGGTGATGAAGTCGTATTTATGATGAAGCGGGCGCAGTTTTTCGAGCGACTCGACGAAAGCGGGAAAACGGTGGCGGCCCATCGCCACATAAAAAATTTCTTCGCAGGTGGGAATCAGCAGATCAATTTTGTTTTCGGCGCAAATTTTTTCGAGCGCGTTGAGAAACCCCGCTGTGTTTTGGCGCGGCGGCGGAACAAGAAAATTTTTCGTGATGGCATTGCTCGGCGCTGAGAGATGCGCGCGCAAACTCTCGGCCATGAAGACGGTGTGTCCCGCGCGATGAAATGCGCGGGCGAGTTCGAGGGTGGCGGGCGCGCGTCCGCCGCTGAGGAGGAGATTCATTCTTTTTTGCCACGGATTTCACGGATTACCACGGATTTTTATTTCCCTTTCCTTTGTGTTCTTCGTGTCCTTTGTGGTTAAAAAGTTAAAACCAGCCCGCCGATTGACAGCCCCGCGCCAGTGCCAGCCATCAACACTTTTGTGCCGTGCCGAATCTTTCCATCGCGCACGGCCTGATACAACGTGGCCGGAATCGAAGCGGCGACGCAGTTGCCCAACCACTCGAGCGTGGACATGATTTTTTCGTCGGGCCAGTTAAAGCGTTGCAACATCATCAGCCCCACTTTGCTGGCCTGGTGCGGCACGACGATGTCAATGTCCATGATGCTTGTCGAAAGGCCGGGATAAAGTTCTTCGAGAAAATCTGCGCCGATGTTGCGCACCATGCGCAGAACGGCCGGGCCGTCCATGTGGAAGAGATCGTCGTCGGGGTTGTGACCCGCCTTCCGCGGGTGCAGGCGCGAGCCGCCGCCCATGATGGCCGTCAGATACGCGCCGTCGCCAAAAGTTTTTAGATGCGCATGATGCACAATGGATTTGTCGCCCGCTTCAGGCCGCGTGACCACGACCGCCGCGGCCGCGTCGCCCACCAGTGAAGCGGATTCAGGTTCCTGCGGGTTGATGCCGCAGGAGGCCACGTCTGCGCTGGCGATGAGGATATTTTTGTAACGTCCGTTTTGCAAAAAGTTTGCGGCCACGTCCATCGCAGACATGAAACTCAAACAGGTGTTATGCACCGTCATGGCCGGGATGCCCGAGTTGCCCAAGCCAAGCTGACGTTGAATCAGCGCGCCCGTATCGGGGATGGCCTGCTCGCCCGTGCCCGAGGCGTTGATGATCAGACTTAAATCTTGCGGCTTGAGTCCCGCTTCGTCGAGGGCTTCGCGCGCGGCTTCTGCGGCCATGAACGACGACGTTTCGTCCGTCACCCAGCGGCGCTCGCGCACACCGTTGCGACGCTCCACCCAACCGGCGGGCAGGTTGCACATTTTTTCCAACTCTGAACTTGGCACGATGCGCGAGGGCAGGTAACGTCCGAGGCCGATGATCTTGAGGGGCAGGTTGACTTGCATGAGGGACTCCTAAAATGATCTAAATACAAACTAAAGGCATCACCGTCCTGAGCGGAGCCGCTGTACTCACCGGCGCAGTCGAAGGACAGACAACATGAAAATAATTCCTTTGAATCTGCCTACCCTTGGACTGCGGGACGAAAAACACGCCCCTCCGCTCAAGGCGGTGGATTGATTGTTACAGAAATTCACCACGGATGAAAGGGATGAAAAAATAATTCAATCCCTTTCATTTCTTTCATCCGTGGTTAAAAATCATTCTTCTGAAAATACGGGATGGCGTATTTTGAAATTGATTGAATCAATTTCCACGGTCTCTGCCTCCACTCGGGCAGGTGCTTCATATAAACTGCATTGTACTCAATCGCAGATTCTCCGCCGCGCACCTTTTTGAACTTGCCCACCCCTCCGCTGGCGTGGACGAGCAGTCCGCGCTGACGGCCTTCCTGCAAAGTGACCAGCGTCAGCAGGCGGTAGAGTCCCTGCTCGGGCAGGCTGGTGTCGTAGCCGAAAAGCGGCTGGGTCATCACGCCGTTGCGCACGAAGAATCCCATCGCGGCGTTGATGCGTCCATCGCGGCGCAGGGCGCGCAGGTGTAACGTCTCTTCGTCGCGGGC
>VFKQ01000257.1 GCA_009885445.1 Anaerolineaceae bacterium
CGCTCAAACAAACTGCGGGTGCGTTGAAGTCAGCGCTCGAAGAAGTTCCTGCAAAAGTGGACTCGCTACAAGATGAAGTTGCTGAACTCAAAAAAGAACTTGCCTCCGTGCGCGCGCAACAAGCCATGTCAACCTTTAACCTGCAACTTGCAAACCTTCAAATTGTGAACGGCGTGCATGTGCTGGCTATTGAAGTGCCCGACTCAAACGCGGACACGTTGCGCATGCTCGCGGATAAGTTCCGCGAGAAGTACCCGTCAGCGGGAGTCGCTCTCCTCGTAACCGGAGCCACCGTCATCGCGGCGGTGACCGAGGACCTCGTCAAGCGCGGACTCAAAGCAGGCGATCTGATTATGGGAATCGGCGGCAAGGGCGGCGGACGTCCCAATCTCGCGCAAGGAAGTTTGCCCGAGGGAAGCACTGCTGATGCGATTGCAAAAGTTGCCAGAGTTGTCGAACAGAAAATAAAGTAAAGTGCAGTGATTCCGGAAAATGAAAAAAGTCTCGGCAGACTGCAATCTGCTGGGACTTTTTTGTATAATGTTGCTCAAGAATAGGAGACTCAATGATAACTAGCCCTCGTAGGTTGCTCGTTTTAATCCCAATCATCGTTTTCGCTTTTGCCTGTCGGTTCACCGACCAGGCCATTCAGGAGGCGGAGGATTCCATTTCCACTGCAATGTTTGGACCGACGCAAGCAGAAGTGATTGTTACGCGAGTCACGTCGGTGACCACGCAGGTTGTTCCGATAAACACGGTGATTGTCAGCACTTCCTCTGTGTCGAGTGATGGCAATGGAAATATCTTAGACCCGCAAGACCCGCCGCTCGAATCGTGGAATCAGATTCCGATCATGCCGCAGGCCAGCGCGGGCGCTGAGTCTGAGGGGATCTATGCTTATAAGGCGAACGTCAGCTTTGAGGAGTTGAAATATTTTTACAACACCAAATTGCCCGACCTGGGCTGGAGCAATATATTTTCCGTACCACCTGCAAATGCAGGAACGTCGATCCTGATCTATCAAAAAAACGGCCAGACGCTGACCGTGACCGCCACTCCGCAGAATGGTTACCAGCTGATTCTTCTCACGCTGACGTAGGTCTGCACATCGCCTCTATTTTCAGCTTTCTGCTTATAATCGAGCTTGCATGAAAACCCAACTACTCACTCTCGAATCACATGACGATCTGATCTCTGTCCGCGAGCGCATGTCGTGGGCGAAGACTGCGCGCATTTTGCTGATCTGGCCGAAGGGGGAGAAGATTCATTTGCGACCACTGGATATAAAAATTCTGCAACGCCACGCGCAGAGTCTCGGCGCGCGCCTCGGCCTGGTGACTCGCGACGTGCGTGTGCGCCGCGAAGCCGCCGCGCTGGGCATGCCGGTCTTCGAGTCAGCGAGTGCGGCGCAACGCGGAGAGTGGCCCGAGCGCCCGGTGACGGCACAAAATTTGCGCCGCCATGCGCGCGTGAGCGGGGCTGAATTGCGCGCGAGTCTTGCGCGGGTGCAGGTGCATGAGTCGAAGTGGCAGAATTTGCCCGCAGTGCGCATCGCTTTGTTTTCGCTTGGCGTGCTGGCTGTGCTGGTCATCGTTGCGGCTTTTTTGCCGAGCGCCACCATCACGCTTTCGCCGTCCGCGCAAATGCAATCGTTGACCATTCCTGTCGAAGCGGACGCGGCGTTGAAGTCTGTGTTTATCAGCGGCGGCGTGCCCGCTTACGAGTCAACTGTCGAGGTCGCCGGAAGCCAGACGATGCCCACGACGGGCGAATCCGCTGTCCCTGAGTCTGAGGCGCGGGGCGTGGCGCGCTTCAAGAATCTGGCCAAGTCTGCGGTGCAGATTCCAGTCGGCACTGTTGTAAAAACTTTGGGCGAGTCGTCGATTCGTTTTGTCGTCACCGAAGCGGGCGAAGTTCCGGCAGGACTCAATAAAATTGTGGACTTGCCGATGGAGGCGATTGGTGCGGGCGCAAAAGGAAACCTGGATGCGGGACTCGTGCAAGCGCTGGAGGGGCCGCTCGGGCTTTTGGTGACGGTGACGAACCCCGCGCCGACGTCGGGCGGGACGGAGCGTTCTGTGGCCGCGCCGAGCGCCGAAGACCGCGAGCGTTTGCGCGCCGTTTTGCTGGGCACGTTGCGTTTGCAGGCGCAGGCTGAAATGCTCGCGGCCTTGACGGAGGGCAGTGTGATTTTTCCGTCCACGCTGGTGGATGTGCAAATTTTTGAAGAGACATTTGCGCCAGCGGCGGGCGAGACGGGCGGCACGTTGTTGTTAAACATGCGCGTGAAGTTTCGCGCGCAATATGCGTCGGGCGCAGACCTGGCTGAGCTGGCGCGCCTGGCTGTGGACGCGGCGTTGCAAAACAATTTTGTGCCCGTGCGTTCCACGCTCAATTTTAATTTGCATGGGATTCCATCCACTGCGGAAGATGGGCGCACTGCATTTAATTTGCTGGTCACGCAACGCACTTTGCCCGCGCGCAATTCTGCGCAAGTGATCGCGCTGGCGCAAGGCCGCGGACGAGACTCTGCTTTGGCGCGGCTGACGCAAATTTTTTCCGCAGATGCGCCGCGTGTTTTGTTGAGTCCCGCGTGGTGGCCGTGGCTTCCCATCGCGCCGTTTCGGATTCATGTGGTGGTGGAATGATAAAGGATGAAGGATAAAAGAAGAAAGATGAAAGAAGAAAGAAGAGATAATCCCGACATTGAGTTACAGCCGACGAAGGTCGGCTTTGCAGATGTTGCGGCGACTTTAGTTGCCCAACTTGGCGGTGAAATAATTCCATGAGAATCATTGCAGTTGACCACGGCGAAAAACGCATCGGCCTTGCGCTCAGCGATCTGGCCGCTATCATCGCTTCGCCGTTGACGGTGCTCAAACATATTTCGCGCGCCATCGATGCGGGGCTGGTGTGCGCGCTGGCCGCCGAGCACGACGCCAAATTAATTGTCGTCGGTCAATCGTTTGATGAAGAGGGTCAACCCAATGCCGCCGGTCGTGCCGCCGCGCGTTTTGCCGAAGCTCTGCGTGGGCAGACTCAAATTCCGGTGGAGTTATGGGATGAATCAATGAGTACGTTCGATGCGCGCGAGTCTAGAATCGCCGTCGGCGTCTCTCGCAAAAAACGCGCGGGTCACCAAGACGCGTTGGCGGCGGTGGTGATATTGCAATCTTATTTAGAAGCCAAACGCCAATCGGGTCTCGATACAGATTTTGCGGTGGTCGAGTAGGCGCACTTTGCCATATCGTGACCCCGCAAAATCCTACTCGACCACCAACTAAAATCGTAAATCGTAAATCGAAATCCTCATGCGGAAAATCTATTTATACCTATTCATCGCGGCGGTGTTGACCGCCTTGTATATTGTTTTTGTTTTTATCCCCGGCCGCGCGGCGCGCTTGTATGGTCCGCCATCACAAAATCTCGGCATCTCTCAGCAGATAAAATATTCCGCGCGACTGTTGTGGCATGACGGATTATTAACCACGCCCGCAAATTCGAGCGGCGCTGAGCAATCGTTCACAGTGGGCGATGGCGAGTCGGTGCTGTCCATCGCGCAACGTCTCGCGCAGTCCGGATTAATTCGCGACACGAATGCATTTCTCGATTACGTTATTTATACAGGCCTGGATGTTTCGATTCAAGCGGGCGAGTACGAACTCAGCGCGGCGCAATCCATGATCGACATTGCGCGCAGCATGCAAGATGCGACCCCCGACGAAGTGCAATTCGTTGTCCTCGCGGGTTGGCGCATGGAGGAGATTGCCGCGGCCCTGCCCACTTCTGGTTTGGACGCCACGCCCGAACAATTTTTGCGCGTCGCGCGCAACTCGCTCAACTTCGTCTTTATGGCGGGCGCCGCCACGAATGAAGGCTTCCTGCTCCCAGACTCTTACATCCTGCCGCGTAGCACAGACGCCGAAGAACTTGTCGCCGCGTTGGTGCGCAATTTTGCGCAACACCTGACAGAGGATTTGCAAGATGGTTTCGACCGGCAGGGACTGACGACCTATCAGGCCGTCACGCTGGCATCACTCATTGAGCGCGAATCAATTCAAGAAGAGGAGATGCCGCTGATCGCTTCGGTCTTTTTGAATCGACTCAACGCCGGTTGGAAAATGGAAAGCGACCCGACCGTGCAATATGCCGTGGCGACTGAATTTGACTGGTGGCCGAATCCGCTCTCTCTGCTCGATCTGGATTTCGATTCCCCGTTCAATACCTACCTTTATGCGGGCCTGCCTCCCGCGCCGATCGCCAACCCGAGTCTTGCCGCCCTGCGTGCCGTGGCGAATCCTGCGGTCACGTCCTATTTTTTCTTCCGCGCGCGCTGTGACAATTCGGGCTATCACAATTTTTCTGTCACGTTGGATGAGCATATTGCGAATGGCTGTGATTAACTTGACAATGTCACATTAAGGCTGAAACTAAAATTCTTAACCACAAAGGCGATGCGTTGCGACTGAAAGGAGTGTCGAAACGGCACGAAGTGACACGAAGTGACACGAAGTGACACGAAGGAAATTTTATGAAGTGACAGTCACCTTTAAGGTGACTGTCACTTTTGCGATATTAGTAAGGCGGATGGATAATCGGAATCGAATCAAAATCTCCCGTGGCCTGCGCTGTGACGAATGAAATCCAACATTTGCTGTTCGTGCCGGGGATAAGCACCTGCCACCAGGTATTGTTGAGATCCGGGTTGCGTCCAACAATCTGCAATACCTGACCGCTCAAGAAGGACGTCACCACGTCGAAGCTGGTCGCGGGTCCCTTGCGGCAGTTGGCGTCTTTAATTAATTTTGCTACCGGCCCCGTGAAGGCCGGGGTTGAGCTGGGAGATGCCGTGGACGTCGGCGAGGCTGTGGGCGCGGCTGTGAACGTGGACAGAACCTGTGCCGCGGGCAGATTATTTTGCTCAGTTGTGGCTGTGGGCGGGGCGAGCGTGGATGTATCTGCTGGAATAACGACAATTTGAGTCACTGACTGGGGCGAGGGCGGCGGGGCGGGCGTGCCAAATAGTGTGATGGCGCAAGCCAAGCTTGTTGGAAGAAAAAGTGCGGACAACATAAGGATTTTACGATTCATGCTTTACTCCTTGTGCAGAATGGCAACATTGTAAACCTTAAACCAAACACCCCGCCAATGTAAACGCGGGGTGTTTGGTTTAATTGTGACGCGAATATTTATTTCCTGCGCACGGCGGCTTGAATGGCGGCGCCGAATCCTGTCAGCAGAACAATGGGGGCGAACACGAACCAGCCAACCCACGGAGTTGCGCAGGCGAGCACCACCAGCGCCGCGCCGCGCAGATGTTTGCGAAATGGGCTGGCCTCTTCGCCAATCCGCTCGCCGACGAGAGTTGTCAGCGCGGAGAGGCCGAGCACGAGTAGGAGGGTGAGCCCCAGCCCGTCGAGGAGAGCGAACAGAAAAAGCAGTGCGGCGACGAGTCCGTGCGCGGCTTGGGCGATTTGCACCAGCACGGCCATTAACGCGCCAAAGAAGAAAAAGTTAACCAGCCCGAGCAGGAACGAGCGCCATAGTGATGCTTCAAGAAATTCTTTGGCGCGCCCGTGCGCGGCAGGTGCGAGTAATGCCGCGCAGATTAACAGGGCTGTTAGCGCCGCTCCGCTGGCGAGTAGTGCGAAGACAATTTCAAATAGGTTCATGTTGTGAATCTCCTTGTTTGCAAAAAGAGTAAAAGTTAGGGCCAAGCGGCGGGAGCAAGTTCCTGCATTCCAAATTATTCAGCACGAAAAAAATCGTTTCATCGTCTTTGCTTTTGAGTGGGCGTGCGCAAAAGGAAATTGTTGCCCACGATCCACAGCGCGGCGGCGGATGCGAGCAGGAGACTCAAGTTGAAAGTTGAAAGTTGCAGGTTGGAGGGAATGGCGGGCAGGGATGGCAGGGAGAATTGGAGATTGGAGATTGACGTGGCGAGCTGTGCGAGCAGGGATTCGAATGTCGGAAGTTGATAGGCTGTGAATTCTGTCGGAATTTGAAAAAGATTCGCGAACCAAATGAAGATGCTCAGCGCGGACGCGGCTTGCAGGGTCAGGACCCAGTTCCATGCGCGGCTGGTTTTGGTTTGGGGCAAACGCGCCAAAATGGATGCGGTCAAGTTGCGCGGCGAATTTTTTTCGGGCAGCGACTCGAGTGCGACGAATAGAGCGCGCAAATCCGCGAGGCGCGTTTGGCAATCGTTGCACGAATCCAAATGCGGCGCGTTGAGGCGGCCATCGAGGATTTCATTGAGTTGTTCGTCGCTGAGGTGAGGGGTCATGGGCGCAAGTCCTTGAGGCGTTCGGCGAGAATTTTGCGGGCGCGGAAGAGGTCGGATTTCACGTCGGAGAGTGGGCGATTTAATGTTTCGGCGATTTCTTCGTAGCTGAGTTCTTGATAGTGTCGCAGTTCGATGACGGCGCGATAGCGCGGCGGGAGCGCGGTCAGCTCGGCGCGGATGCGGCGTTCGCTGTCCGCGTGGAGGGCGAGGGACTCGGGGCTGGGAGTCGCATCAGGAAGCTCGAACCCGCCCTCACCGAGGGGCAGAAGCGGACGAGTCGATTCGAGGCGGTTGAGACAGACGTTGGCGGCGATCCGCTTGAGCCACGGAGCGAGCAATTTGTCGCGGTCGAATTTTGCGAAAAATTTCCAGGCGCGCAGGAAGGTCTCCTGCGTGGCGTCTTCGGCGTCGTGGGCGTTGCCGAGGAAACGGTAGGCCACGTTGAAGACGGCGCGCTGGTGTTGCTCGATCATTTCGGCAAAGGCTGACTGGTTTCCGCTTTGGATGCGCTCGGCCAGTTCGCGGTCGGTGGCGGGCATGCTATTTGTAATTACAGGGGTGAAGTGGAAAAAGTTGCATTGGGTTTAATTTCTGGCCACGGATTACACGGATTTTCACAGATATATAAAAAATCCGTGCCAATCTGTGAAATCCGTGGCAAAAGAAATTTATGCCAGAGGCTTGTCTTTTTTCGCGCGCGTGGCGAGGAGTAGGATGATGCCGACGAGGAGCAGAACAATCGACTCGAAGGCGATGGGCGTGGAGACGCCGGAAAGCACGCTGGTGACGACGGCGCGCAATGTGTCGGTGACGGAGGCGGGCAGACTGATGGGCAGGCGCGGTTGGATGGAGCGCGTGTAGGCCCAATTGAAAATAGGATTGACTGCGGCGGCGGTGAGCAAACCCAAAACGCCGGCGGCGATGAGTGGCGCGCCCCACCAATTTAACCAGGTCTTGGAATCGCGCACTGCAAAAATGGTAATGAAGAAAAGCAGGATGAGCGGAATCCAAATGCTGGCGCGCATTGTGCCACGCAGATTGCGCAGGCTGGTCAGGAAAGATTCTTGCGCGCCAAATTCAGGGACGAGATTAATCTCATCGGGCAGGCTTGCCGCGCTGACTTGCAGTCCTTCTTCAATCATGGGCTTGAAGATGTACTCGCCGCTAGCGTTGGTAAAAATGCCCGGCAGTTTGCACAAGTAAAATTGCACGGGTTCGCCGAGCAATGTGAGCGCGGTGATTTCGGCGAGTTGCGCAAAAGTGCAATCGGGTTGCGCGTTGAGCAGGGTCATCACTGCCTGAAATCCAGCGGGGCCGCCGAGGTAGGTTTTAAATTCTACGAGCGAGAGTGTGGCAGTTTCGCTTTCGCCGTTGAGATAGGCAAAGGCCGCAGTGAAGGTTTGCTCGGTGAGGGGCTTTGTCATCTCGGCAGGCAGAACGGCGCGAATCACTTCTTCCCAATCTTCGGCGGGCAGGGTCTTGAGAAAGTCCGGCAGGCTGGGAATGTTGCTCTCTGCGCCGGAGTGGGTCAATAGTTCAGCGGCAATGGTTGGGAATTGTTCGTAGAAATTCTGCGCTTCGAGTGCGCGCAGATACGAGTCGGCGTTGAAGAGTCGACGCTCGGCGTTGAAGAATAAAAGCGCGATGGCTGTGCTGAGGGCGAAGAGCACTGCGCAGATGAAGGCGAGGATTTTTAGTGCGGTTTCTGAAAACTTTTCCATGAAGGGTTCCTGTGCGAATTAAGTGAGTTGACTGCGCAGATTTCTCCCTCACCCCAACCCTCTCCACTTCGCTCCGCTACGGGACTATAGTCCCGCTGGGAGAGGGCGCAGACTACATCACCAACTCAATATAATCTTCGAGCACGGCGGGCTGACCAGATGCGCCGAGCAGGTCGAGTAATTCGGTGACGAGCGCGGCTTTGTTTTGCGCGTCGGTGCGGCTCCAGGTGCGCGCTTTGATTTCGAGAAAATGTCCCAGCGCGGGCGTGCTGACGTTATCCAGGTTCACAAAAAATTCAGTATCTTTATATTTGATCAGCCAGCGCAGGCGATCTTTGGCGAGTTCGATTTCGCGCGTCGGTTTAAAGTATTCGCGATAAAAGCGCAACGTCTGCAATGCCGGTGCCAGGAAGCGACTGCGCGAGAGCATCACTTCGTGCGCAAAAGTCCCCTCACTTTTCAGGCCGACGAGAGTCAGGCGCGGACGCGTGGTGGTGACGTTGCCCTTGTCATCGAGGAACTCGTCTTCGCGATAACGCAGAAGTCCCTGCGACTCATCAGCGAAGAAGAAATAAGTGTCGTGCTGATCGTAGTGACGGATGCGCACAATCTCGATAGCCGGATTCTCGAGTCCGTGCCGCACTTTGAGCGGGTCGGCCAACTTGACCTTGACCTGCACTTCAAACGACTCCTCCTCAAGCGAGCCGCCCAGCGCAATCAACTTCGAGAGCACCGACTGTTCGCGCTCGAGCAGGAAGGCGTCTATCTTTTTGGCCACGATGCGCGCTTCGGCCATTAATTCATTTTCGTTCAAAGTTAACAGCGCGCGCGCGCGCATTAACCATTTTCCATTGACCATCACATCGCTCACATCCGTAGACTTGGCCGCGTACACAATTTGTGCATACGCGTTGTTGGGGTCGCGGCGGAAGGACGGCGTGTTGTGCAGGGTGTTGAGATCTACAACGATCAAGTCCGCGCGGCGGCCGGGGGTCAGCGAGCCGGTCAAATGCCCGATGTGAAGCGCTTGGGCGCCGAGGCGCGTGGCCATCGTCAGCGCGGTGTGAGCGGGCAGGGAGGTCGGGTCGTTGCTGGATGCTTTCGCCACGAATGAAGCGAGTCGCACTTCCTCGAACATGTCGAGGTCATTGTTGCTGGCCGGGCCGTCGGTGCCGATGCCCACGTTGAGTCCAATTTCGAGCATTTTGGTGACGGGCGCAAAGCCCGAGGCGAGTTTGAGATTCGACGACGGGTTGTGTGACACGCCCGCGCCGTGATTCTTCAGCGTGCGGATTTCGCCGATGTCGATATGCACGCAGTGCGCGGCGATGACCTTGGCTTCGAAGAGTCCCTGTTTTTTCACGTAGGGAATCACGGGCATGCTGTTTTCGTTGCGCATGTTTTCCACTTCAAAAGAAGTTTCGGCGAGATGCGTGTGCAGAGGCACATCAAATTCCTTGGCCAGTTCGGCGCAGGCCCTGAGCATTTCAGGCGTGGTGGTGTAGGGCGCGTGCGGCGCAACCGCCGGGACAATTAACTCGTGTCCCTTCCAGCGCATGATGAACTCGCGCGCTTCGGCGATGGCGTCTTCGTAAGAGGCCGCGTCGGGCGTGGGGAATTTCAGCACGGACTGTCCGCACACGGCGCGCAGGCCTGCGGCGGCGGTGGCGCGCGCTACATATTCTTCGAAGAAATACATGTCGTTAAATGTCGTCACACCCGAGCGGATAAATTCCGCGCAGGCAATTTGTGTGCCGAGCGTAATAAATTCAGGCGAAGCGAACTGACGTTCCACCGGCCACATGTAACCCTGCAACCACACGTCAAGGCGCAGGTCATCGGCGATGCCGCGCAGGAGAGTCATCGGCACGTGTGTGTGTGCGTTGATCAGGCCGGGCATCAGGATTTTGCCGTTGCAATCAAAGACTTCTTCGGCTGAATATTCTTTTTTGATTTCATCTTCGGGGCCAACGGCCACAATGCTATTGCCCAGCACGGCGACCGCGCCATGCTCGAATTGAGTCAGTTTTTCGTCCATGGTCAGGACGTGGGCGTTGATGAAGAGGGTGTCTACGGTTTGGCTCATTCAGGCTCCAAAGTAAAATTTACAAAAGAGCGGCATAATAATGCCGCTCTGCAGATATGTCTATTTTGCAGGTAATAAAAGGCGCACCTGTTCCAAAAGAAATCTTGCGCGCTCCAGGGCCATTTGAGCGTCCTCGATGTTGTAGCTCAGCGCAGGGGTCAGGTCTGGCAGGCCATCGGGATAACGGGCAGGGATGTAGAATTTATCCAATGATGCCGCATACAATAGCCACTTTTCCTTTGGTTTCAGCCAGTCCAGATTTGGAAATTCACCAACCAGTTTTTGAATAGAGTGTCCCCATGGATCTCCGTCCACCGAGAACCAAAGTGCCTTAAGTGCTTTTTCGCCGCTTTGTTGACAATTAAAACAGGCATGCGAATGCATCTGTGAATTTTCAAGTGTCTCTGCCGCTTGAAGGTCATCTCGTGCAGTTTCCCACCAGCGCCAAGCCTCAAGAGTATTCTTAGTCAGACTCATAAATCGTAATTCCCTCGTTCAATGCCTGACGCATAAACGCGCGATCTTTAATATTGTCAAGTTCTTGAGGTGTGTAAATTAATGCGTCCACGCCGAACTGACCCGTGGCTTGACCCAGATCAAGCAAGATGCCGTCATAGCGGTCCCAGAAGCGCTTTACTGTTTCCTGAATGAGGATTAGGTCTACATCGCTATGTTTTGATTCTTCCCCGCGCGCAACCGACCCAAAGAGGATGGCTTTTTGGATATTGTATTGCCTGAATATCGGCGACAAGCGGATTTTCAAACCTGCGATAGTTTCCATTTTGAAAATTATAGCACGACCTTTGTAGAGAAATGAATTTTGGAAATCACCTCAGCCAATTCAAAAAAACAGTCAATACATCCAGGTTCATCTCAAAATCAGTGTCGCGATGATTGCTCAGTTCCATGTCCACCGCCGCCGCGCCCATCGAGACGGCGTAATCGGCGAGCGTGCCAGTGTAGATGCAACCCGTGTCCAGCGGCGGATAGGGATAACTGGCCACCTTCGCAATCGCCTCGCCCAGGCGTATCGAGTCTGCCTCCCACGGTTCGCCGCCGGGGAAGATGCCCAGCGCGGCGCTATGATAACTGATGACGGCGTCTATTTCGTGGCCTTCAAAAAAACGCATGATGATGCGCGTCTCGGGTTCAGAACCCGGGCTGTCACCGCCAGTCGTTGGCAACTCGCTCCAGCAGCCATCGCGATTCCATTCGGCCTGCCAATTTTCGGGGAAGTTGCGATTCAAGTCTACGCCGTTGGCGTTGGTGCGGCCCTCTTCGTTGCGTCCCACAGAGTCTCCATCTGGATTCATGTTGGGGATGATAAACAAAGTCACATCGCTGGGGATGGCTTCGGGATGCGCGTCGAGAAAAATTATCAATTCATTTGCAAGCGCAATCGTGTTCCATTCATAGCCGCCATGAATGCCAGCCACGATCAGGCGCTCCTTTTCACCCTGCCCAAAAGTGTAGACTTGAATTGCGCGGCCTTGCCCACTAAAGCCGATCACGCGTCCGCTCTTGCCCGAGGCGAGAGTCAACGGCGTGGGCGAAGCGAGCAACCCCTCCAGGGCGGTCGAGAGCGGGTTGGGGGTGATGGTCGGCAAATAGTAGGACAGAGGCGCCGAAGTGGCGACGAGTCCATAAACCGGAGTCGTCGTCTGCGTTGGCTCATCTGCGGCGAAAACAGTTGCGTCGCTCATGGCCAGCCAGACCACAATTAACAACGCCGTCAACCCGGCGATGTTTAAACCCCAAGCCAGCGTCACCAACCATTTTTGAGATTTGCGCCGTCGCGTCATTCCATTTGCCTCAACGCGCTCAGGCGCAATAAATTAAGCGCGTTGCTTGAGGCCCAACGCGGCGCATATTTTGGCGGCCCCGCGTAAGTGAGCCGCCGCGTGGTTTCACCTTTGGGCGTGAGCAAACACAATTCGATTACCTGTTCGGTTTCAGACGGAAACAAGGCCACGCCCAAAGCAACTTTCGCAGAAAATTTTTCGCGCACTTTTTGTGTGGACTCTTTCAACGCCCCCGACTCGATTTCCGCCGCTTCGACCCCGAACAAATTTGAGAGCGACTCGCCCGCCAGACGCCGCGTCAACTCCCCGCCCAAAGCGGATTCAAGCACCGCGACATTCCAGCCGCCCGAGGCCGCCGCGCCAAACGCCGCCTGCTCGAGAGTCTCATCGTCCGCGCCGAAGATGACTTCGCCCAAACGCGCCCGCGCCTGAGTCTCGATCTCCGCGATCATTCGATTTGCTTCCGTCTCGCTCTTTGCTTTGGCTGTGATGCGAATGTCAATAATGCCGGAGTGCGCGGCAAGTCCCACGCTGGGATTTGAAAGCAATTCAAATTCGCCCACCTGTTCGTCAATGGCCGCTTCGCTCATACCCACTGCGTGAAGCAGGCGCACTTTAATAACGTCGTTTAGGTCGAAGTGTTTTTGTAAATATGGCGCAACGGATTTTTCAAAAAGATATTCCATCTCCTGCGGCACGCCGGGGAGGGCGATGATTGCGCCGCTCACTGTTTCGACAGGCTCAACACGGCGCCCTAACCCCTCTCCCGAGTATAGGAGAGGGGAGTTGAACTCCACAATAAATGAGGGCGCGGTGCCGACGGGATTCTCGATGGCAATCGCGCCCTGCGGCACGTAAGCTTGTCGCTTCTGATTCTCGGTGGGCGCGCGGCCATAGCGAGCAATCATGGCGGCGATCTGAGTCCACAGTTCTTCGCGGAACTCCGACTCAACACCCACTGCGCGGGCCACTGCTTCACGGGTGGGGTCGTCAATCGTCGGGCCAAGTCCGCCGGTGGTGATGACGATCTGCGCGCGACTCATCGAGTCGCGGATGGCCTCCACGATGCGCTCGGTGTTGTCGCCGATGGTGATGGTGCGATACAAGTCTACGCCCAAGGCGCGCAGTCCGCGCGCGAGGAAGCGCGTGTTCGTGTCTACGATTTCGCCGAGCAATATCTCGGTGCCGATGGTGATGATTTCTGCAGAAGCCATGGTTTAAGGATAATAGATGGGGGTGAAGTTGGGCGGGTTGACCTGATAGATGACGATGTTGGGCGCGGCGCAATCGCCCGACTCGGAACAGGTGATGTTTCCGCTCAGGCCCTCGTAATTCCGCGTGGCAAACAAGGCTCGTCGCAGAGCCGCGCGCGGAATGTAGAGTCTTGATCCCACTTGAATGCCGGCGCTTTCGATGGCGTTCAGCAGGATGCGTGTGGCGTCGTAGGCTTGCGCGGCATACACGGCAATCGGTTCCTCTTTGTAACGTGCGCGGTAGGCCTCAAAAAATGCCGGGTCTATGTCGAGCACCGACGGGCCGGAAATATACATTCCATCTGAATCGCGCCCGGCCTGGGTGATGAAATCGGAACTGAGCAGGCCATCTGAACTAATCAGCGCCACGTTCAGCAGACCTGCGGCGGAGGCGTCTTTGGTGACTGCCACACCATCCGTCGTATAAAGTGGATAGTAGAGCGCCTCGGGGCTTCGGGAAGCGATGCGCTTGAGCGCTGGAAGTACATCTTCGCCACTGACAATCTGTTCCACGGTAAGGCATTCACCACCCAATTGCTCAAAAACTTCACAGGCTGATTCAACCAATTCTTTTGAGTAGGGCGTGCCGTCATGTATGCCGGCCATAGTCAGGGCACCCAGCGCGTTGAAGGCAAAATCGGCGACGAGTTGAGCTTGATTCTTGTCGTTGTAAATCGTGCGTAAAAATCCGGGTTGATGGTTGAACGGGTTGGTTAGCGAGGCTGCCGTGCTGGAGGGCGAGATGAGCACCAGTCCCGCCTCTGAGAGGATGCGCGCCGCGCTGGTTGTGCCACTCGAGCAAGTCGTGCCAACCACGCCGATAATGGATGGATTTGCGAGCAACTCCAGTGCGGCGGCTGCACCTCCCTCGTCCGAGCACATATCATCAGCGGTGATCAGATTTACTTCGTGCCCGTAAACAGCTCCATGGTCGGTGATGGCCAGCTCCACGCCGCGCAGGGCGTCGATGCCATATGGGCTGTCTGGCCCGCTCAAGGTCAGCGCCGCAGCGAGGGTGATGGGGGAGTCGCCCTCGAGCAGGACACACCCGAGAGGGTCAACGCATTCAAATTCTGCTGTGCCACAGGCGCTGAGTAGCAGGCTGGCCAGAAAGGTAATGATCAGAAGTTGGTTCATGTCATCTCTCCATTCAAAACGCTTAAAGCATTGTACTCTTGCGCGACACGCTAAACCTTGCAAATTCCAATTTGATAGATGAATGACTTACTAGCTCATCTCACGCAGGCAAAAGCATTTGCCACACAGTTCGCCGAGAAAACCTTTAAGAAAAAACTCGGAAGACTCTGTGCGCTCTGTGGCTTAATGCGTAGGGTGAGTTACTAAAAGTTGACCGATTGCCCCAGCCCCATTTGCGCGGCATTGTTGAGCGCAACCTGCGCGGCCAGTGCGTCTTGCACAGCGATGCCCACGGATTTAAAAAAGGTAATTTCGTCGCCCGATGTGCGGCCTGCCTTTCGCCCAAGCACTACTTCGCCCAACTCGGCATGGATGTGTGCTTCGCTGATGAGTCCCGATTGAATGGGCTGAATCAAATCTCCTGCTTCGGCGAGGCAGGCGGAGCGGGAATCTACGAACACTTTTGCGCGCGCAATCGTCTGCGCGGGAATCTCCTGCATTTGTGGAGTATATCCACCGACTGCAGAAATATGTGTGCCAGGCCTGATGTCTCTGTCGTCAAAGATGGGCGTGGTGGATGTGGTAGCGGCGCAAATGATGTCCGCGTTGGCCACAGCCTCCTTTGCACTCGTGGCGAAACGAATCTTATCCGGAATATTTCCCCTGCCCGCCATTTCCTCGGCGAAGGCTTTGGCTTTGTCGAAGCTGTGACCCACAATAAAAACAGATTTAATTTTGCGCGCCGAACACGCGGCTTCAAGTTGGGTGCGTCCCTGCGCGCCTGTGCCGAAGATGGTCACGGTTTCGCTGTCTGCGCGGGCGAGTAGGTCTATGGCCGCGCCGCTCCCCGCGCCCGTGCGGATGGCTGTCAGCGTTGCGCCTTCGAGGATAGCAACAGCCTGTCCGGTTTGTGGATTGAGCACGAGCACG
>VFKQ01000144.1 GCA_009885445.1 Anaerolineaceae bacterium
CGGGATATTCGCTGTTGTCCACGCAAATTACGTAACGGGGGGGGGGGGTTTATTATTTTCCATAGCGCCAGACCGGCAAGCAAGGCAAGAGAAGTTAGGCTTTCTCTTTCAGCAACGCAGGCATTTTCTCTTCCAACTTCTTCGCCTGCTCACGATAAAAGACAATCCGCTCCGCGTGGGATTTGCCCGCCAAACGACGGGCGTGCTCCTCGCGGATTTTGCGGGTCATCGCAACAGCATCAATCTTTTTCGCTTCCATGGGTGGTCACCTCTCGAGGGCTGAATATCTGTAAAGTTTTGTAACCATGTTCAACATTAACCGAGTTAAATAAACGAATCTTGTCAAAACGAACGATGTGCTTGAAATTCCAGCTGACCAGCAAATCGGCCTCCGCTACAGTTGCCAGTGCAATGTGCAGGCCATCGTCATAAAAATTCGGCGTAAGAATACCACGGGCCTGATATTCATCTGCCAATTCCAATGCACTCTCGCCAATCGTCAGTATTTCGGCGTTATAGGTTGCCAATTCTGCGTAAACCGCCTGAACACTTTCAGGAGCGTCTGCAATTTCGGCGGCGATCACTTCAGACAACAAAGGCTGAAAAAGACCGTTACGAAAATCTCCCAACAGGCCATTTGACCATTCCGCAAATTCGGCGTCAAAGCATCCGCCAATCACGGAAGTGTCAATGTAGATACGTTGAGTCTTCATATTGCAATTATACAACTCCCTCAGAAAAATTCTATAACCACTTCGCCCTTACTTCCTCCCCACCGGCAACCGCACCGTGAACACCGTGCCGCGCGGCTGCTCCTGTTTCGAGCGCACTTCCATGCGGCCCTCGTGCAAAGTGACGATGCGCCAGGCAAGTGACAGTCACCTCATTTCAGGCAGTCGGGCTTTGGCGCAAGTCGGCAATGACAGGCAGGGAAAACAACTCGTTCCTGAGCAGGCGGCTGGTGAAAAACAGCACTTCAAAATTTTCGATCTTGCCTGTTTTCGGGTTCAAGCGCACGATAATCTCATCTTCCAGTTCTTCCGATTCCTGAGCGGCGTAAGGCGGCACGGTGTTGATATACAAAATATCCGCTTCGCGATTGTATTGAAAAGTTAATTTTTCTGCCATTCTATTTCTCCATTCATCAAACGACGGGTGAAGTAAGAGGTGATGATCCAATTGCGCTCAGCGGGGCTGTCACTCACAAACACCACCGCAACGTATTTTCCATGCCGCGCATCTTCGAACCAGCGGTAGAACATACGCGCCCCGCTCATGTGAACACTACGCCGGACTTCATCGGGATCAGCCAGCGTCTGCTCGATTTGTGGCAGGTATTCTGGCAACAAATCCGGGCGCGTTTCGGCTAATATGCGCCTCGCGTTCGTCGGTCAATTCCACTTCACCTTTCAAGTAAGGACATCGAAAGGTCTTCATGGTGCTATATCCTTCATTTCGTAATTATACAACTCATTCCCCGAAACTCTCCCCCGCTTCCACGTCATCGCTTTCATCTCTTCCATCCGTGGTTCTATCTTTTTCCCACCGGCAAGCGCATCGTGAACAGCGTGCCGCGCGGCTCATCCTGGTTCGAGCGCACTTCCGTGGGGATGCTACAGCAACTTCTTAAACTCTTCGATAGTCAACCCGGCGTCCCTGATAATTCCACTGTTTCCAAATAAATTTGAATGGTGTCCTTGATATTCTCCAAGGCTTCCTGTTCTGTCTCGCCCTGCGACCAGCATCCGCGAAGTCCCGCGCAGGTGTGGCATGAAGATTTGCAAGCAGGGTTACTTAGCTTACCCTGCCTTCTGTTAATCTTCAAATACATAAAGTCTAGCTGCGGAGATTGCTTCGTCCCGACAAGAGCATTCGGGATGATATCGGGGAATACCCTCCTCGCAATGACGGATGGGCGCTAGAGAATTACAAATCAATTTTCTCCAGCAAATCTTTCGCACGCTGACGGCGGCGGATGCGCCACGAAAACAGGCTATCTTCATAAGTAGCGCACGCCCAGAGCATCGTCGTCACTGCGGCGACGGCGGCGAGCAGACCAATTGTCAGCGCGTAGGCACGCAGTTGCGCGTCTGCCGAAGCGCTGACTAATGTTGCGGCAGGTCTGGCATGTGTGGATTGTACAGTCTGGGGAGGGGCGAGTCAATTGAAAATCGCGAAAACGGTTGGCATAAAAAATCCAGCCTGGAATTTCTCCAGGCTGGATTGCGTACGCAGTAAATTTATTCGCGAATTAATTTACTTGAATTGGAACACCACCTCCGGCGACTTGAAGCCGCCCGCGAATAACACGTACATCTTGCGGCAGGTTCCCGCATAAGACTTGGGAGTCTTCCAGTTGAATTGCCAGTTGCCGTCGCCCAGATATTGCAGGCCCGACGAGCCTGAATAGGTTTCGATTGCATCGGGTGGCGTGCCGGTCAAGTCTGCGCAACTGACGCTGTAGGAGTACAGCCCAATGAAACTAGCCGGGTCGCTAATGGGCGCACCGAGCCCATCCAACAGCCGCCATTTTGCTGGAATGGCTTGACCGGCTTTGGCGATGTTCAGTGCGTTCATGTCAATCGGTTGGAAGAAGCCGAGGAAGTTGTAGCCAACGCTGACGCTGAAGTTGTAGCAGGTGGCTGAGCCGAGGTTACCCGAGGCATCCGTCGCGCGCACACACACTTCATTCGCGCCGAGTGTTGAGGCTGTGAAGGTTGCTTTGACTGCCTCGTTTGGCTCGTCGAAGATTCCGTCCGTTGCGGTCATGGCTAACCAACTTGTACTGTTCAAGTTGTATTCCGCGCTGACGATGTTGGAATTGCCCGTCGTTGAATCATCTGCGGTGGCATTGACTGTGGTCACTGCATTCAGATAAACCGGGAATGGCGAAACGCCAACACCCGTAACAAGCGGGGCGGTGCAATCGGTGACGAGCGAGGACTGGAAGCCGATGGCGGGGGAAGTGTCGGTGCCCGAGCAGAGCCAGGGGGTGTAA
>VFKQ01000251.1 GCA_009885445.1 Anaerolineaceae bacterium
GTTCTAAAAACGGCGCGGGGGCGGGGGCGGCGTAGTCAAGGTATTGGGCAAGATCCGCCACCCAGCCCTTGGCTTCGGCGTTCCACAGGTAGCGGTTGCCTTCTTTGTCTTTGGCGGTAATGATTGTGCCGTCGTTTGTCTCAAGTACCGAGGTGTCTTGGCTTTTAGTCACGGCGTAGGATTCCGCGTCCAGTGTTACCGTTTTTTCTGTTGTATCTGTACTGTGAATTTGGGTGGTGTTTATCGTCCCGTCTGGGAGCAGGGCGCCTTGGGTATCAAGGGCAGTCTCGATGGCGGGGGCAAGATTCAACTCCACGCGGGTGGGTTCTAGGGTTGGGGTTTTGCTCGGCGCGGACGTGACAGTCACCTTTAAGGTGACTGTCACGTTTGGGGTAACGGCAGGCGAAGCGCAGGCAGTTAATAAAATTGCGATTAATAAAATGATTTGTGTTTTCATGATTTGCTCCGTTCATTCAGACATGTCAATAGCAGTGACCCGCCCTGGATGACTTTGATTGGCAATAAATCTTGATATGTCTCCCTGCTGTCCGCAAGGTCAGCGAGTAATTGTTTACCTCTCCAACAATCCCAACACCACCGGCAACAACTGCTTCTTCCGCGAAACGACTCCGATCGCGTCGCGGGTCATTTCAGGCCCAACCAAGCGCGGGCAAATTTGCGAACAGATTTTGCGATTTCCATGGATTCTTTGGCGTCTTCGATAGTAGGCATTTCCCCTGGGTAACGCGAAGTCACGGCATGGTCTGTCAGGATTGTCAACGTTGCTGTGGAGAACGCTGTAAATACGCCGTTATTGACGCAAAGCATATTGAGGGTGGATAGGTCATGTGTCTTTGGAAAGTCCACTCTCTTTGAAACCAACATGGCTTTCAAATATTTTTCGGCGGATTGTTGCGCGTGATAACACGCGTTTGTGGTTGATGGCCGGTTGCCTCTCAGAAGTTTCTTTGCGGCCAGCCAATCGCCCTCGGCATACTCAGCCCAATCCAAAGGATTAGTTGGATCGCTCATAAAGGACTTTTCCTTTTTTGACGATTTCACCAATAAAAATATCGCCCTTTTGCAGTGCAGATTTAATTTCTGCGGGGGTCTTAACTAGGATATCAACTGGAAAAGGACGCGGATATAACAGTAGCGAAACTTCCACGACCCGATCTTTCCTGACCTTTTGGGTTTTGAGAATGACAAGTAAATCAACATCGCTGTCAGGTGTGGGATTCCCGTAAGCGTAGGAGCCGAACAGGATAATCTTTTCAGGTTTGAGCGCGGAAGCGATGCGTTTGATTGCCTGTGGCAGAGTCTTTGACACGGGCGGAAAACCAGTCGGGCTGACTTTTGATTTGATCGGTAGCATCTTGTATCTCGCTTCTAATTCTAACGCTATTTTCTATCTTTCGAGCAATCCCAACACCACCGGCAACAACTGCTTCTTGCGCGAAACGACTCCCGCCGCGTCGCGAGTCCCATCGGGGAGAGGCGGATAGGGTAGGTCGTCGAGGGCCGGCGGCGGATTGGACGAGACGAGCAAGCGACTCGAGCCGCGCACCACGTCGGTGATGAGCAGGATGGCGAAGTCGAGTCCTTGCTTATCGCGCAAATTATTTAGCGCGGTGGTCAGCGGCGCGAGATGCTCGGCGATTTGCATCGTGTCGGTCACTTCGGCTTGGGCAACCGCGAATTTGAATCCGCTCGACTCGAAAGATTTAATATCGGTGCTGACAATTTCTTCCGCAGTTCGATTCGCAAGTCCCGCGCCGGCATTAAGTAGTTGCGTGCCAAATGATTTAATTGTTTCGCCGGCCAATGCTCCGCCGCCTACGAAGGCCCAGCGCGCGAGTTTGTCCGCGGCGACGCGGTCGCGCTCAACGGTGGTGGGCGACGTCAGAATCAGCGTATCCGCCAACAGTCCGGCGAGAAGCGTGCCTGCCAGCGGCGGCGGCATGGAGAGTCCGGCCTCGGCGGTTTGCTCCGTCACCAGCGTCGAAGTTGATCCAACAGTATCCACGGTGAATCGAATCGGCTGATGCGTGTGTTGATTGCCGAGGCGATGATGATCAAGAATTTCGAGCAGTTCGGCTTCTTCGAGCGCGGCGATGGCCTGACGCGGTTCGTTGTGGTCAACCAAAATTAATTTCAAGCGCGGCGGGTTGAGTACATCGCGTTGCGTGGCCATGCCGAGATACAAACCATTTTCATCCACCACCCAATAATCATTATATTCATCGCGCAAAAGTTTGTTGAGCGAATCGCGGATGTGCGCATGCGCCGCATATTTTGGCACGCTCGTATCCGCCGCATCACTGCATTTAGCAGACATCATTTCGCGCACAGTGATGTCGCCGGGTCGCGGGCCAAGTGTGTCGCTGAAATATTTAAACAGACTCATGCCGTTGATCAGGCCGAACGGTTTGCCATCTTCATTGACGACGGGAGCGATGCCGCCCGTTTTGTTTGCCAGCGCCCAAGCCGCACTGAGCGGGGACTCGGGTGCGACCGAATCAAAACGCCTCATCACGGACCCGAAGCGGGGCGAAGCATCCGTGAGCAGGATCGGCGCTTCGAGTTTTAAAATCTTCAGCACCCAAGCCGTT
The DNA here is from genome assembly GCA_009885445.1 of Anaerolineaceae bacterium. Taxonomy (GTDB): domain Bacteria; phylum Chloroflexota; class Anaerolineae; order Anaerolineales; family Villigracilaceae; genus Denitrolinea. The sequence goes on from VFKQ01000251.1 coordinate 2,613, forward strand.
TGCGGATTCAACGCGCCCGCCCGCGCCGCGATGGCTTGCACGCCGTCGCGTTGATTTAACAGCCACGCATAACCCATCGCCGCAGCGATGGAATCTGTATCCGGGTTGACGTGTCCGATGACGTAGATGTCGCTCATGGTCGCTTCAGAGGAAGGTGTGTGATTCTGACTCGCCTCTTATCCACTACAACGATCGCATGTTGCAGTACGTCGGGTTTGACTGCTTCAAGTGTGCGCCTGACGAGGTCCTGCATTTCTGCGTCTGAATAATTTCCACCTCGAAAAAGAATCACCCCCGGCGATGTTTCGCCGCTCATTGCCAGCAAATTACCAAAATCCAAATCAGCCGTGATAACAATGCGCCCTTCAATTTTGGCGCGAGCCATAATCGCCGTGTCAGGCGCAGTTCCCAACCCAAGACTCAACGCGTGTTGTGCGTCATGGCCGCTTGCTTCAAGCCAGGGGATCAGATTTGGCGATGCGGGCATATCAATCAGGAATTTCATTAAGCAAACTCAACAACTTCTTCCTCAGCGAGGGATGCCGCGTAGTTTAAAACTTCGTCAATGTCTTCTGACTCAAGATAGGGATACGCCTTGAGTATAGATTCTCGCGTTTCTCCGGAAGCCAAAAGGCCAAGCAAGCGGGAAACAGGGAAACGCAAATTGCGGATACAAGGCTTTCCGCCAAATAATTCAGGATTGGTCGTAATCCTTTTGAATGTCATTTCAGGCTCCTTCAGAGTAATTCAAAGTCATCATAGATTTTCCAAGCGTTGCCAGCCCCTCCACGATCGCGGTGAGCGCGTCATTTGCATTTTGCAAGGCATCCTGCACGTTGTCGCCCTCGGTGATTAATTCGGGCAAAAGCGGACAGGTAACCGTATATCCGCCCTCAGGTTGTGGTTCCAGCACAAGTGGTAATTTGTAGATTTGGCTCATGGTTTTCTCCTTGTTACTTACCTGCTATTTTACCTTGTAACGCTCTCCAAACTTTTTCCGGCGTGGCAGGGATTTCGTCCACATCGACGCCGACCGCATCGCGAATGGCGTTGCCTACTGCGGGCGCGACGCCGTCCATGGGAATTTCCGCGACGGCTTTGACGCCGAACGGATGACTCGGCTCGAAGGTCTCGACGAAGATGGTTTCCAACTCGGGCATCTCGTCCGCGCGGAAGATGTGATAGCGGTCAAGGTCGCGCTCGATGGCGATGCCTTTCGCGTCGTAGCGCATTTCTTCGCAGACGGCGTAGCCGAGCGCCTGAGTCATGCCGCCTTCGATTTGCCCCGAGGCCGTCAGTGGGTTGATAATGACGCCCGAGTCCACGGCCATGACGAGTCTATCCACAGTGACTTGTCCCGTTTCCATGTCCACGGTTACTTCGGCGAATTGCGCGGCGAACGGCGGAGGCGAGACCGGCGAGACGTAACTGGCGACGCCCATGATTTGTTCCTGGTCGTTCTTGTGCAGAGAATCGATCGCGATCTCGGCCATTGAAACAGACCTGCCATCCGGCGCGATTGCTTTTCGGTCGAATAGTCGGATAGTCTCATAGTCAGATTCTGGAAGCCCTAGCATTTTTGTGGCTCTGACCTGAATTCTCCATGCCACGACTTTCGCCGCGTTGACAGCCGCGGTGCCAGAAATATAAGTTGTCGAAGAAGCGTACGCGCCTTTGTCGAATGGCGTGAAATCTGTGTCAGACGAATAGGTGATCATGTCTTCGATGGGTACACCCAAAACTTCTGCGGCCATCTGTGCAAGGACAGTGTCGGAGCCGGTGCCCAAGTCCGTTGCGCCGACAAGCAGGTTAAACGAGCCGTCGTCGTTCATCTTAATCGAAGCGCCGCCCATGTCGAGGTAGGGGATGGCCGTCCCTTGCATGACCATGGCGACTCCGATGCCTCTGCGTTTGGTCGAAGGTCGAAGGCGTTGCCCTGAGCGCGTCGAAGGGTCGAAGGTCGCGCCCGACTTTTGACCTTCGACTTTCGACGATGAACTCCGCCATTCCTCATTCCCATACTTATCATCCCACGCAATCGCGGCGCGGCCTTGCGCAACACATTGTTCGAGGCCCACGGTGTGGATAATTTCGGGACGCGGCTCGCGGCCCTCGTTCCATGCCTTTGAGAATGGATGAAATTCGCCTGCATGAATCGCGTTCTTCAGTCGAAAGTCAATCGGGTCGAAGCCCATGGCGCGGGCGATTTTTTCGATGTGCCGGTCGAGCGGCCAGTAACCCTGTGGGACTCCGTATCCGCGAAACGCACCCGAGGGCGGCGTGTTGGTGTAGACCACGTCTGCGTAGAAGCGGATGTTCGGGGCTTTGCGATATTCTCCGTCGCCGACGTAGAGCGCCATGGCTTTGTGACCGGTGTTGCCGGTCACCGTCAACGCGTGACAGCCGTACGCGCCGGTGTCACTAAGTGCGTACATCGAGTTGGCAGTGATCGTGCCGTCTTTTTTAACGCCGGTCTTCATTTTGATTCGCATCGGATGACGTGAACGCGCGGCGATAAATTCTTCTTCGCGCGTGTACTCATAGATGACCGGCCGCTTGGTGGCAATTGTCAGATGCGCGGGGACATCTTCCATCAACACTTCCTGCTTGCCGCCGAATCCGCCGCCGATGCGCGGCTTGATTACGCGGATTCGTTTTACGGGCAGATTCAAAACAGGCGCGAGCATGCGTCGCACGTGGAACGGAACCTGCGTCGAGGTGCGAATCACGAGGCGGTCGTCTTCGTCCCAATACGTGACGGCGATGTGCGGCTCAATGTGTGCCTGTTGCACTTTGGGTACTTCGTATTCGGCTTCAAAAATTTCGTCCGCTTCGGCGAATCCTTTTTCGACGTCGCCAATGTCAATGCGGATTTCGGCGGCGAGATTCTTTTGCGGGTTCGAGTCTGCGAAGTTGACGTATTCGGGTTCGTCGTGAATCTTGATTGGGCTGGTCATCGCTTCGCGCGAGTCTAAGATCGTCGGAAGTATTTCGTATTCCACTTCGATGAGCGTCAACGCTTTTTCGGCGATCTCTTCCGTCTCAGCGGCGACCATGGCCACGCGGTCGCCGACGAAGCGCATTTTCTTGTCCAACGAAAACGTATCCAGCGGACCGGGAATCGGATCGGATTGTCCCGCCGTGGAATACACCACGCGCGGAATGTCGAGGTAGGTCAGCACAGCCGCCACGCCTTCGAGCGCGCGCGCTTTGGTGACGTCAATTTTTTTAATCAGTGCGTGCGCGTGTGGCGAGTGCAAAACTTTTGCGTGAAGCAGTCCGCGTTTTTCAAAGTCGCCGGTGAACGCGGACTTGCCTTGCACCAACTTTATCGCGTCCACTTTAATTTCGGGCTGGCCCACAGTTTGCCAGGTGCGCGCTTCGGGAGTGACAACTACTTTTGGGCGAACCCGCACACCGGTGAGCGTTGAGGCGGGGCCGTCGTCGCGCGAATCATTCGGGGGCGGAGTCCCGAAATCCCAATTGATCGAAGAGATGTCGAAGGGTTCGTCGCCGCGAATTTCTGCGGCCGCTTTTAAAATCGCCTGCACGGGTTTGAGATAACCGGTGCAACGACACAGCACGCCCGAAATTGATTCGCGCACTTCGCCTTCGCTGGGATTCGGATTTTTTTCAAGCAGACTGTGCGCGGCGAGAATTTGCGCGGGCGTGCAGTAACCGCATTGGATCGCGCCCGACTCAACGAACGCGCGTTGAAGCGGGTGCAGGCCATCGGTTTTTCTCCAGCCCTGATCGGGATGTTCGCCGAGCGCTTCGATGGTGGCGATGCTGTGCCCCTCGGCCTGCGCCGCGAGCAGTGACCCGGCGTTAACGGGTTTGCCATTTAACAAAATTGTGTCTGCGCCGCTGAGTCCATCTTCGTCGCCGAATTTAACCCCGTGATATCCGAGTCCGCGCAGTGCGCCGAGCAATGTTGTTGAAGCGGGCGCGTCGAGGTTGTGTTCGATGCCGTTGATTTTGAGGGTGATGTTCATGGTTGCTCCAGAACCCTCTCCCCTTGGGGAGAGGGCAGGGTGAGGGGAAATCTAAGTTATCAAATTATCTTTATCTAACTTCTTGCAAGTAGTAACAATGCTTTGAAGTACTGCAATTACATCAAAGCGCACTTCATCATTTGTAAAACGAACCATCGTACAACCAAGCGACTCGAGAAATTGCGTTCTTGCCAAATCATACTCTTGCTGGCGTGGTTCCAAGTGCGAGTCGCCATCTACCTCAATACACAATTTTACCGCCGGACAATAAAAATCAATAATGAATTTTTCGATGGGATGTTGTCGCCGAAACTTATATTCGAAATTGCGATTGCGCAAATGTTGCCAGAGCGTGGCTTCTGCGGCGGTTTGTGGGTGGCGCATTTCGCGCGAGCGCTGGAGGATGAGCGGGTGAAAGCGGTGGCGAGTTTGCATGGTTTAGTTCTGACCCTCACCCCGGCCCTCTCCCTTTAAGGGAGAGGGGGCATCTCTCAACATCTGCCTCAACTCATCAATCTTTTTCAACTTTCCATGTTCCTTGTAATACCAAACATCCCAACCATTCACCGGCGCGCCATTCGTTAAACTTTTTGCAACCCCGTGAATCGAGCCAGTGACTTCGCCGCATTTCAAATGTCCGTTGGCGAGAATTTTTGCGGACGTCTTGCCCTTTTCAAAAAAAAGCGACTGACCCACTTTGAGCAATCCGCACTCGACAAGATTCCCGAACGGCACGCGCCCCGGCCGGGCTGGGTGGACCCGAAGCGACTCCTCGTCCGCGCGCGTGACGGCGGCGATGCGCTGTTCAGCGACCTTGATATATTTCTTGTCACGTTCGATGCCGATGAAATTGCGCCCGAGCATCTTCGCCACCGCGCCGGTGGTGCCGCTTCCAAAA
>VFKQ01000328.1 GCA_009885445.1 Anaerolineaceae bacterium
CCGCTGGCTGTGCCAACATCACTATGACGCCTGGCAACCGAATATTCCGGATGTGATCCAATAAATTTCACAGCGTGTTTATGTATTGACGAAGGAGAGCGAGATGAACATTACCATCACCGAAGCGCCAGGGAATATAAGCGTAATCAGACCCGAGGGCAGAATCAACCTCGGCAATACAGATGAACTGCTCCAAAAAGCCAAAGCCTTGTACGAGCAAGGGGCTCGGAAAATGATCGTGGACTTGAGTGAAGTCGAATCAATGAGCAGTGCGGGCCTGCGCACCCTGCTATCCGTCGCCAAGATGTTGAATAAAGATAGCGTATCAACAGGCGGGAACGAATCCAGGGAAATTGCCAAATCAAGGTTTTTTAAACTGGCCAGTCCAGACCCCGATTTGAAAAATGTGCTCGATATTGCAGGCTTCCTCGAACTTGTAGAAGTCTATGACGATCTTAACGACGCCATTGCATCTTTTTAGGCGTTAACACAATCCTCTCCGCACCAAAAGAGGTCTGCTTGATCCATGAAAAGTTTGCGGGTGAATATTAAGAATTCAGGTTTAGCGAAGTGACAGTCACCTTTAAGGTGACTGTCACTTTTTCGCAGAAATACCCCTCCGCCGAGGGATGCACTCCCTCATCCCCTCTTCTATAATCGCGGACATGAAACGCATCCTCCTCATCGCCATCCTGCTCAGCGCGTGTGCCACGCCCACGCCGACCGCAAGCCCGACCCCTGCACTGAGCACGGTCGAAGTGTCCACGCCCACAGCGATTCCCACCGCCACCGAGGTATCCATGACCCCAACTCTGCTATTGAGTTTTGACAACGCGCCCGATAAAATGAAAGCCCCATACGGCATTGCGGTTAATTCAAAGGGCGAAATCTTCGTCAACGACGCGGGCAACAGTCGCGTGCTGGTGTTTGATTCTGCTGGTCAACTAATTGCCAAGTGGGATAAACAGGGCAGTGGCGAGGGCGAGTTCAAGTCACTGGGATTCGGCGGCATCATCGTGGACTTACACGACGATGTTTATGTAGTCGATAACGGCAATCACCGCATCCAAAAATTTAACAGCTCGGGCGAGTTCCTTGGGCAGTGGGGCAGTGAGGGCCGTGGCGATGGTCAGTTCGTGCGCGCCATCGGCATTGCGATTGATCTGCAGGGAAATTTCTACGTCACCGATGATGGCAATCCCTTCGTGCAAAAATTTGATCACGATGGCAATTTCATCATGAAGTGGGGCGGGCAAGGCACGGGTGACGGGAAGTTCAGTCACGCCACCGGCATTGCCGTCGACGCGCAGGGAAATATTTTTGTGGCCGATTACGAAAACAAGAACATGCAAAAATTTGATTCGAGCGCGGCCTTCGTCGTCAGCTGGAGTATGGGCGACGACATCGAACTCACTAGCATTCCCGAGGCCATCGCGATTGATGCGCAGGGTCGCGTCTACGTCACTGATTACGAATTGGGCCGCATGCAGGTCTTCGATAACGACGGTCAATTTTTGTGGGCCTGGGGCGAGAAGAGTCTCGCGCATCGCCTGCTCAACCGTCCCACCGGAATTGCATTCGACTCAGCGGGACGCATCTACATCGTCAACCAATCTGGTAGCCGCGTAGACGTGTTCGCGCTTCCATAGCCTCGCCTCGAGTCCGCGCTGGGGGCGGGTTGGGGCGTCCTCGAAACAGTCACCCGCTTTGGGCGCGGACTCGAGGCGTTTGCCTCTTGCGCGAATCTCGTCGCCTGCGTATAATGTCGCCATTGGATAGTAAAAAAACTTAGTTACCCAGCGCAAGCGCTTGAAGCATCTTTCAAGCGCTTGTGTTTCTTTGTATCTACCCAGTTAGCATACCAATTGGGATTGTTCCCCCCGAGGAGGACGCAGTGGAAACCAAAGGATTGACAGCTCTTCGCATCAGCCTGGCCTCGCCCGAAACGATTATGTCGTGGTCGTATGGTGAAGTGCTCAAGCCCGAGACAATTAACTATCGCCGCCTGCGGCCCGAGAAAGATGGCTTGTTTTGCGAAGCCATCTTCGGACCCACCCGCGACTGGCAATGTTATTGCGGTAAATACAAAAACCCGCGCTATAAAGGCATCATTTGCGATAAGTGCGGCGTGGAAGTGACGCGTTCCGCCGTGCGCCGCGAGCGCATGGGACACATTACGCTGGCCACGCCCGTCGCGCATATTTGGTATACCCGCCGCATTCCCTCTTATTTGGGCATGTTGCTGGATGTTTCGCGCCGCAACCTTGATCGCGTGCTTTATTTCGCCCAATATATTGTCACTTATGTAGATGAAGAAGCGCGCAATAAAGCGCTCAAGCGCCTCGAAGATGAAATTTCGGTCTCGGACCGTGAGCAGGCCATCGGCGTGAATGCCAAGATTGCCGAGATCAAGACGGGCCGCGATCAAAGCATGGCCGAGCTGACCAAGCGCAAGAATGCCATGGAACAGAATTATGACGAGCAGGTCGCGACTCGTTTGGAGCCTGTTATTAAAGAAGGCCAGAAGCTTGAGAAGACTCTGCAAGAGCAGATGGGCAAGCCGGCCAAGAAGGACATCATGTTCGGCGCGACCGCCGAAGTGATCGTGGCCAATGCCGTCACCATTGCGGCCAAGCACATCAGCCAGGTGCAGAAGATTGTGAAACAAAGACTCGACGCGGTTGAGGCTGAACTCAAAGATGAGAAGCAACGCGAACTCGAGCAAATGAAGACCGAGGCCGCGCGCATCAAGGCCACTGCTGAAGAGGAAATGAACGGCCTGCGCAACGAGTTGGACGATCAGGCCTCCGTTTCAAAGGGACAGAACACGCGCATGCGCGATGAACTGCTCGACTTGCGCCCGTTCACCTTTGTCAGCGAGTTGCGTTACCGTGAACTGAAACAACGCTGGGGCCAGGTCTTCCGCGCTGACATGGGCGCCGAGGCCTTTTATGACGTGCTCAAACGGCTTGACCTCGACAAACTTGCCAAAGAACTATGGCATGAGGTGAAGACCACCAAAAGCAAGCAGAAGCGCAAGAAAGCCACCACCCGCCTCAAAGTGGTGGAGGCGTTCCGCCGCTCGGGCAATCGTCCTGAGTGGATGGTGCTGACCATCCTGCCGGTCATCCCTCCCGACTTGCGCCCGATGGTGCAGTTGGACGGCGGCCGCTTTGCGACTTCTGACCTGAACGATTTGTATCGCCGCGTGATTAACCGCAACAACCGCCTCAAGCGTCTGCTCGAATTGGGCGCGCCGGATGTCATCATCCGCAATGAGAAGCGCATGTTGCAAGAAGCGGTAGACAGCCTGATTGACAATTCACAGCGCGGCAAGGCGCTCTCGCGTCGTGGCCGTCGCGAACTAAAATCTTTGAGCGACATGCTCAAGGGCAAGAAGGGCCGCTTCCGCCGTAACCTGCTCGGTAAGCGCGTGGACTATTCTGGCCGCTCAGTGATCGTCGTCGGTCCGCAGTTGAAGTTATATCAGTGCGGTTTGCCGAAGAGCATGGCGCTGGAATTGTTCCGCCCGTTCGTGATTGCGCGCCTCGTCCAAAATAATTACGCCGCCAACGTGAAGGGCGCGCGCCGTCTCATCGAGCGCAACCGCGCCGAAGTTTGGGAGGCTCTTGAGGAAGCCATCAAAGAGCGTCCCGTTTTGCTCAACCGCGCGCCGACTCTTCACCGACTCGGCATCCAAGCCTTTGAGCCGATTCTGATCGAAGGCTCGGCCATTCAACTGCATCCGCTGGTCACCACCGCTTTCAACGCGGACTTCGACGGCGACCAGATGGCCGTGCATGTGCCCCTGTCTGCTCGCGCAGTGAAGGAAGCCCGCGAGTTGATGCTCTCCTCGAAGAACCTGCTCAAGCCCGCCGATGGCGAGCCGATCATCAGCCCCTCGAAAGATATGGTCTTGGGTGTGTATTACCTGACCATGTCGCAGAAAGCCAAGCACAAAGGCGACGGACGCATCTTCGCTGATAAGGACGAAGTGGAGCTGGCCTACCAACTGGAGCAGGTCGAAGTCCACTCTGAGATTCGTCTGCTGGCCACCACTTGGTACGACGATAATCATAAACGTCTGGCTGAACAAGAAAAGCGCATTATTGACACGACCGTGGGCCGCGTCATCTTCAACAGCGTTTTGCCCGAGATGGTGCAGTTCGTTAATCGCAAGCTCGATAAGGGCGGCGTCAAAGACTTGATCGCCGAAGTTTACGAACTGTGCGGACAGGACGTCACCACTGATGTGGCCGACGCGGTCAAGACGATTGGCTTTGAATACGCCATGCGTTCGGGCACCACAATTGCTGTGGCCGATATCTCCATCCCACCGGAGCGCGAAGCGATGATCAACGAGTCGCTCAAAGAAGTGGAAGTGGTACAACGCGACTTCCGCCGCGGCTTGCTCACCGAGCAGGAAAAGAACGAACGCGAAATCGAAATCTGGCAGAAGACCACCGAGCGCGTCTCGGACGCTGTGCGTCGCAACATGGACCCGGACGGCAACCTCTCCACGATGGCCACCTCCGGCGCGACCAAGGGTGGTTTCTCCACCATTTCGCAGTTGGCCGGCATGCGCGGACTGATGGCGGACCCCTCGGGGCGCATCATCCCGCTCCCCATTCGTTCAAACTTCCGCGAAGGCCTGACCGCGCTTGAATACTTCATCTCCACCCACGGCGCGCGCAAGGGTTTGGCCGACACTGCTCTGCGTACAGCAGACGCTGGTTACCTGACCCGCCGCCTCGTGGACATTGCGCAAGACATCATCATCAACGAGTTAGACTGCGGCACCCGCCAGGGTTTGATTCTGCACTATGCCGACGAAGTGGCCGGCGAGCCGATGGATTCCCGCCTTTATAGCCGTCTGCCCGCCGAGCGCATCCTCGACCCGAAGACGGGTGAGGTGCTGGCCGAGCGCGACGAGATCATCACCCACGAACTCGCGCGCAAAATTGCCGCCTCTGGCGTGGACAATATCAAAGTGCGCTCACCGCTAAGCTGCATGCTCGATCACGGCATCTGCTCCATGTGTTACGGCCTTGACCTCGGTCGCGGCGCCATGGTGGAAATGGGTTCGGCAGTTGGTATCGTCGCCGCCCAATCCATTGGCGAGCCTGGCACACAGTTGACTCTGCGTACCTTCCACACCGGCGGCGTGGCATCCACTGGCACCGACATCACCACCGGCCTCCCGCGCGTAGAAGAAATCTTCGAAGCGCGCAAGACGCCCAAGGGCGAAGCCGTCATCGCTGAGATCAGCGGCATCGTGCGCATCACTCAATCAGACAAATACGCCGACATGCGTTTGGTCAAGATCGAACACAGCGAACTGGTCAGCGACGCCTACGACATTCCTGAAGATTGGAAGGTCGCGGTTAAGTCTGAGGCCGAAGTGAAGGCCGGCGAAGTCCTTGCCAAATTGGAAGATGCCACCATCACCGCTCAACATGCCGGACGTGTGCGCATCGAAAAGAAAGCCGCGCAGGTAATCGTCTCATACGACCAGACCGAGGAAATGGAAGAGGAAATCCCCACTACCTCGCGCCTGCTCGTCCGTGATGGCGACAAAGTGGAAGCCGGCGAAGCCATGACCGAAGGCTCGCTTAACCCGCATCGCGTTCTGCGCATTCGCGGCCGCGACGCCTGCCAGCTCTACTTGATGGGCGAAGTCCAAAAAGTGTATCGCTCGCAGGGTCAGAACATCCACGACAAGCACTTTGAAGTCATCATCCGCAAGATGTTGAGCAAGGTGCAGATCATCCGCCCAGGCGACAGCAAGTATCTCCCCGGTGACCCCGTGGGCAACCTCGAGATTAAGCGCGTCAACGAGGCCCTGCTCGCCGAAGGCAAGCAACCCGCCAAGTTCGCCGAAGTCTTGCTCGGCGTCACGAAGGCCTCGCTTAGCACCGACTCGTTCCTCTCGGCCTCCTCCTTCCAGCACACCATCAAGGTGCTCGCGGGCGCGGCCATCGCCTCCACCACCGACCCGCTCTACGGTCTGAAAGAGAACGTGATCATCGGCAAACTCATCCCCGCCGGCACCGGCTTCGTCCACGGACGCTTCACCGAAAACCTGGACAACGGTTCCTCGCAGTGGACCGAAATTCCCGACAGCGCCTCGGCGATGTAAAACCAAACTGAACAAAAGACGCCCTCGCGGCGTCTTTTGTTTTAATTCGTAAGATTGCGCCCAGGAGAAAAAATGTCTACCAAAATCAGACGCATCCTCTTAATCGGGACTTCCCTGCTCCTGATTCTGGCCTGCACCATTCAGGCCCCGCCTCAAACCCCCGACCCGGGGGCGATTCAGACCGCCGTAGCCGGGACCATCGACGTGGCGCTCCCCTCCGCCCTCGCAACGGGTTCGCCCGTCCCAACCGCCATTGTGCCCTCTCTCGAACCTTCCGTCACCCCCTCGCCGACAATTTCACCCACGGCATTTACGCTGTTCACCGTTACGCCGACAGTGCCCACCCTCAGCGTCACCGTCGACACGAACTGCCGCAGCGGCCCGGGACGAATCTATCTCCGCGTCGGATACTTGCTGGTCGGCGAGACCGCCGAAATCATCGCCCGCGACCCGAGCGGATCGTTCTACTACATCCGCAACCCCGATGACCCCGACGGCTTTTGCTGGGTGACGGGACAGTACGCTGTCATTTCGGGTAGCGTTTCTGTGTTGCCCATTTACACGCCGCCACCCACGCCCACTCCCTCGCCGGCGTTTGAAGTCTCGTTCAAGAGTCTGCAGAAATGCGGCTCAAGCTGGTGGATTAATTTCCTGATTCAAAATAGCGGCACCTCTTTTTTTGAATCGGTTTCGCTGTCGGTAAAAGACATGGTCACCGGCGTGACACTCACCACGCAGTCAAATGAATTTCTCGCGCTGACGGGTTGCTCCAAGTCACATACAATCGACGACCTGGATGTGGGCGAGTCGCACGAGGTCAGTTCGCCCGCCTTCAGCGCAGACCCGAATGGCCACAAGATGAAAGCCACGATCAACGTGTGCACCAAGGATGACCTTGAAGGTGTCTGTCTTTCGCAAACGATAAACTTCAAGCCGTAAAATAAAAGTGACTGTCACCTTTAAGGTGACAGTCACTTTTTAATCCAGTTTTCCGCGATGCCTTTCACACGGACACAGTGCGCGCAGATAACTCCAATTGTAAATCCCGTAATCGTGCCCGTCTTCCCAAACAACAGTGACGGCGTACGAGCCGACAGCTTTGACATTCGTCAGTCGCGTCGAGGGAGAATCGATGGGCATGTACGTGGCGAACAGCGCCGGGTCGGGCAGGGCGCTCATGTGTTCGTGCCCGCCGCGGCATGAGGCGCATGGACAGGCCGCGCGCAACAGCGCCAGCGGATAGATGCTGACGTGTCCGTCGCTCCAGGTGATTTGGAATTGTTGTTTGGTTTTGTCGGCGGTGATGCCGGTGGGTTTTTCATTCATTTTGAATCTCGGTTTTTTGTGAATATATTTTTACCGCGAAGATGCGAAGAGCGCAAAGGAGAATTAATGAACGCGAAGAAAACCTTCGCGCTCTCCAAGAATCTTCGTGGTCTTCTTTTCTTCGCGGTGAAGAAAAAATTACGGCGGCGGCACAACTGTCAGAAAATTGGCGGCGGCCCAACCAGCGCGGGATTCGTCGTAAGGCGCGACGATGTACCACCAGGTGTAACCGTCTGCAGTCACTGGCCCATCTTTCACCAAAAACACTTCTGCGTCTTCGCCGAGGAAGAGTGGGTCACCGGTGATGCTGGGCAGGGCGCGCAGACGTAATCCGTCGCCGAGGGTGCCGCTGATTTGCACGTACGCGCCGATGGCGATGACTCCCGCTGGGAGCGTGGGGGTGCCGACCAATAATGGGTCGGGCGTGGTGCTGGGGAGGAGCAGTGGCGTAGATGTTGGGGCGGGGATCAGAGTCAATTCGGCGGGGGCGAACCCGCCCTGGGCGGGTTGCGAGGCGGGGCTGAATCCGATCAGGGCGAAGGTGATCACCGTCAACAGGCAGGCGAGTGAACATCCGCCAATTAATATTGTGGGGGTGAGTAGTTGACGAAGTGTGCGATTCATGTCGGTTGATTATATCCGTCGGGCATGTGGGCCAGCAGGTGCAATGCGGGTTTGGGGACGAGCAATTTTAGCGCGCGAGGCTGGATGCTGATTTCGACGCGCTGTGTTGCCGGGCGCGGCTCGCCATCGGTTTGGACGAGGAAGGGCGTGGCGGCTTCGACGCGCAATGTGCGAAATGAAATGCGGCGCACGTTTTCTGAGATGAGGTGATTGCCGCGCCATAGGTCGTAGGCGTGACGGAGCGCGTCGCTGAGAGTCTTGCCTGAGAAAAGCCAGATGTCGAATTGGCCGTCGTCCATGTGTGCGTCGGTTGAGAGGATGGCGAGGCCGCCCATGTAGCGGCGGATGTTGTTTGCAACGGCGATCATGTAATGGCCTTCCACTTCAAGTTCGTCGGCCCATAGTTTTAGGGTGACGCCGTTCCACTGACTCGCGTTCCAAATTGTGTTGGCGAAATATTCGGGGAAGGCGAAAAATTTATCGATGCGCAGACGCGGTTCGGTGGTGTGGACGGTGAGCGCGTCGAGGCCCATGCCAGCCCACAGCAAAAAAGGCTGGCCGTTGCAGATGCCCACGTCGACGGCGCAGGCGGGCGCGTCAGCGAGGGCGCGTGCGTTGTGCAAATGCGCGCGTGGACGAGTCCACGTGAACAGGCGTAGACCGAGTTCGAGGGCCAGCACGTTGGCGGTGCCGCTGGGTAAAACGCCGAGGGCGGTTTGGGTGCCGAGCAACCCGCTAACAGCGAGTCCGACCGTGCCGTCGCCGCCGCTGGCGAAGACGGCGTCATATTTTTCGTCCGCCGCTTTGCGCGCGGACTCTGTGACGTGCGCGGCGCTGGTGGTGGCGAGCACGTCCGTTTTCCAATTTGAGTGTGCCAGCGCGCGCGTGATTTGACCGATGAACGGGCGCACGGGAAATCGTCCGGCGGTGGGGTTGTAGAGGAAGAGGGCGCGGCGCATAAAGTGATTATACATGCTGGGTTGGGAGCGAAAAAATTTTTACCACGAACGGGCGACTCAAGTCGCCGCTACAATTGCGAAGCCGACACTTCGATGAACTCAGTGCATCGCCTTCGTCGGCTGGGTTGAGTCCGCGAAGGCGGACTTCGCCATCGTTGGCGCGATTTGTGCGAAGCCCCCTTTAGGGCAATCGCCAAAGCCGATGTTATAATTTCCTCCATGCAAGCAGGCACACTCCTCAACCAACGTTATCAACTGCTTGAACCCCTCGGCATTGGCGGCATGGCCGAAGTGTTTCGCGCGCGTGACCTGATGCTCGAACGCACTGTGGCCATAAAAGTTTTGCGCGCCGAATCGTCCAGCGACAAAGAATTTCAAGAACGTTTTCGCCAAGAGGCGCGCGCCGCCGCGAATCTTTCGCATCCCAACATTGTCACCGTGCATGATTTCGGTTTGGCCGAGGGCCAGCTCTTCATCGTCATGGAGCAAATTCCAGGCACCGACCTGAAATCTTTATTGCGCAAACGCGGACGCTTCACGGTAAACGAAGCCGTCCCGCTCCTCGTGCAGGCTTGCGCTGGAATCGGCTACGCCCACCGCGCTGGCCTCGTCCACTGCGACGTGAAGCCGCACAACATGCTCGTCACGCCCGACTTGCGCCTCAAGGTCACCGACTTCGGCATCGCGCGCGCCCTCTCCAGCATTCGCCCGGGCCACCGTGACGAAGTCGTCTGGGGTTCGCCGCAATATTTTTCGCCCGAGCAGGCCCAGGGTCACGGCCCCTCGCCCGCCTCCGACGTTTACTCCCTCGGCATCGTGCTCTACGAAATACTCACCGGCACATTGCCTTTTCACGCCACCAAGCCCGAAGAACTGGCGCGTATGCACGTCCACGCCAAGCCGCACTCGCTCGGCGAATACCTGCCCGACGTGCCGCCCATGCTCGAACAAATTGTCGCCAAAGTTTTGTCGAAGGAACCCTCCGCCCGTTATCGCACCGCCGACCAACTCGGTCGTGTGCTGATGCGTTTTGGAACTCAACTCACACCCCAACCCGCGCAATTGGATTCCGCTCCCGCAACCGCGCGCTCCTCAACCAACGCTCCGCCCGCCTCAGCCTCCCAGCCGCGCCCGTCCACGCCACGCCCCGCGCCCCAAGCGGGTCCGGCCTTCGAACTGCCGAATCTCAACTTGAATATTGACTGGCTCTCGGTCTTGCTCGCCCTCGTCGCGTTGATCGTTGTGGGGGGATTGATTCCATTCTGGCTGGTGGTCATCAACGCGTATCGCTAATGGCAACGCGATGATTCCAGGTCTCGATACGACGGCTTTGGATTATTGTTTAAGAGAGTGTTTGAAAACCCTTGCCACGAAGACACCACGGCACGATGACACGAAGTTTTATACTCTTGGTGCCTTCCCTGGCACCGCCCGCCAGGGCTGGTGTGAGACTTGGCGACTTGGTGGTTAAAAATAAATAGTTTCCAGAAACTTTCTAAGATCCGTTTTAGAATACGCCGTCTACTCGACCACCTTTCCCCAAAAATATATGGCTCATAACTTCATCCTCGCTCCCTCCATCATCGCCGCAGATTTCACCCATCTCGCTGACGAACTCGCCGCCTGCGAATCTGCCAGCGCGGACTGGCTCCACGTGGACGTGATGGACGGTCACTTCGTGCCGAACATTACGATGGGGCCATTCATCGTCGAAGCCTGTCAGCGCGCCAGCAAACTTCCGCTGGACGTGCATCTGATGATCGAAAATCCCGAGCGCTACATCGAAGCCTTTGCAAAAGCCGGCGCGGCGCACATCATCGTCCATGCTGAGACCTGTCCCAACTTGCTTGAGATAATTAATCAAATCAAATCATTGGGGTGTAAAGCCGGAGTCGCGCTCAATCCGGTCGCGCCCGCGTCGCTGGTGGAAGACGTTTTGCCCTACGTGGATTCAGTGCTGGTGATGACCGTCCACGCCGGGTTTGGCGGGCAGGCCTTCATGCCCGAGATGTTGCCCAAGATCGCCATGCTCCGTCGCAGGCTCGACGAATTGCACTGCGCCGCCGCGCTCGAAGTGGACGGGGGAATCGGCGAACCCACCCTCAGGTCCGCGTATGAGGCGGGGGCGCGGGCTTTCGTGGCGGGCACAGCCGTCTTCCGTCATCCGCACGGCATCGCGGCGGGGATCAAGAGTCTGCGCGAGTCGATTGCGCTAGACGCTTCGTGATTTCTTTTGCGTAGCACCCTTTATACCGTGCACGGTATAGTTACTCGTTTTCTCATAAATAGCAAGACGCCAATTGAAAAGCCAGTTGAATGGGTGTAAAAAACTCCATGCCCATCGAAACCATCTCGCGCCTTCCCACAGCTCAAACCCACAACACACCCCTGCTCTTCGTCCACGGCATGTGGCACGGAGCCTGGTGCTGGGACGAATACTTTTTGCAATTCTTCGCCGCGCATGGTTATCGCGCTGTGGCCCTTAGCCTGCGCGGACATGCGGGGA
The DNA here is from genome assembly GCA_009885445.1 of Anaerolineaceae bacterium. Lineage (GTDB taxonomy): Bacteria > Chloroflexota > Anaerolineae > Anaerolineales > Villigracilaceae > Denitrolinea. The sequence goes on from VFKQ01000328.1 coordinate 11,555, forward strand.
GCGCGGGCAAGATTCGCGGCAGTTCGATTGCGGATTATGTTGCGGACGTGGAGCAGGTTGCGAGTCAATTTGAGACGCCGCCCGTCGTCATTGGCCACTCGATGGGCGGATTCGTCATGCAGAAATATCTCGAAACATATTCTGCGCCGGCAGGTGTGCTCCTCGCCTCGAATCCGCATTTCGGTTTGTGGCCCGCGATGGGGCGCGTGTTCATGCGCAACCCATTGCTCGTGATCGAGTCAGTGTTGACCATGCGCTTGTGGCCTGTGGTGCGCAATCCGCGTGATGCGCGTTGGGCGCTGTTTTCGGCAGACATGCCCGAAGCAGAATTGTTGAAGCATCACGCGCGCATGAACGGCGAATCGTTCCGCGCCTTTCTCGATTTGCTCGGGCTGAACCTTGTCCGCGTGAAGCGCATCAAAGCGCCGATGTTGGTGCTCGGCGCGGACGCAGACACCGTCATCCCACCCAGCGACGTGCATGCCACGGCCAAAGCTTACGGCACATGCGCCGAGCTCTTCCCGTCGATGGCGCACGATATGATGCTTGAATCTGGCTGGAGGTCTGTGGCCGAACGGATTTTGAGCTGGCTGAGTGAGCGGGGGATTTGAGTCTGTGGCGCGTCGCACCTTGTTAGTGAGGGAATCTGTCCGTGTAGATTCGGCTTATTAATGAGACTCGCCTCTCCGTCTGGTGCGACGCACAAAGCGCATAGAGGATGACGAGAGGTATAATCCCCGCCATGAAATATTTACGCATTACTTTAATTATGCTTGGCCTGCTGGCCGCCGCCTTTCAACCTGCCCGTGCGCAAAGTGACGCCCCGTTGGTGATTGTCATGCATGCCGATGGTGTTATTTTTCCGGCCATGCAGGAATATATTGAACGCGGCATCAAGGTGGCAGGCCAGCGTAATGCAGACTTGTTGATCATTGAACTTAATACACCCGGCGGAAGCATTGACACTATGAATCAGATCGTCTCTGCGATTCGTGCCAGTGAAGTGCCGGTGGTGGTGCATGTGACGCCGCGCGGCGCGTGGGCGGCGAGCGCGGGCGCGTTGATCACCATGTCGGCGCATGCTTCGGCCATGTCGCTCGAAACAGTCATCGGCGCGGCCAGCCCCGTGACCAGCGACGGCGGGGACCTCGACGAGACGCTCAAAGCCAAAGAGATGGAAGTGCTGACGGCCAAAGTGCGCACGCTGACGGCGGGCCGCAGTGCCGAGGCGCAGAAACTAGCTGAGGCCATGGTGCTCGAAGCGCTAGCCGTCACCGCCCAAGAGGCGCTGGACGCGGGGCTGATTGATTTCATTGCCGCCGACATAGACGAACTGCTCAAAAACCTGGACGGCTTCAGCGTGCAAATGCCCGATGGCGCGCGCGTGCTTGAAACATCTAATGCGCGCATAGAAGATTTAGACATGAGCTTCGTGGAGCAACTCTTGTTCACGCTCACCGATCCGAATATTGTTTTTCTGCTGTTGGCCATTGGCGCGCAGAGTCTCTTTATTGAGCTGGGTAGCCCGGGCGGCTGGGTGGCGGGATTCCTCGGTGTGATCTGCCTCTCGCTAGCCGCGTATGGGCTGGGCATTTTGCCGGTGAACTGGTTCGGCATTATTTTGCTGATCACGGCATTTGTGTTGTTTATCATTGATGTGTACGCGCCCACGCATGGCGCGTTGACCGCCGCAGGAATTGTTTCATTTGTTGTCGGTGCGTTGGTTTTGTTTAATTCGCCAGGGACGCCCGAATTCCAGCGCGTCTCGATTCCGCTGGTGGTGGGCACGGGCGTTCTGATGGCCTTTGCATTCTCAATCATCATTGGCTTTGCGATTCGCGCCTTGCGTGTGCCGATCAGCGTGGGCGTAGAATCATTTGTCGGGAAGCTTGGGCAGGCCCGGGCGTGGTCTCAGGCGGAGGGGCAGGTCCAATTGGGCGCAGAGTTGTGGAGCGCGGAATCTGTCGCCGAGTCGGAATCAATCCATCAAGGCGATGAAGTGGAAGTTGTGGAAGTGAAGGGCTTGCGTTTGCGAGTCAAGAAGAAATAATTTGTTGTAGGGGCGCAGCATTGCTGCACCCCTACATGTCAACGAAGGAATTTATGTCCGTCACACCTACGAGAGACCGAATCATCCCCGAGACAGACCTGCGCCCGATGCGCCGCCCCGACTGGATCAAGGTGCGCGCGCCGGCGGGCGAGACTTATGAGCGCGTGTTGAATCTGATGCGTTCGAAATCTTTGCACACGGTTTGCGAAGAAGCCATGTGCCCGAATTTGGGCGAGTGTTGGGGCAGTGGCACGGCGACATTTTTGATGTTGGGTGACGTGTGCACGCGCACCTGCGCATTTTGCGACATCAAACACGGACGGCCCACGTTGATGGACTGGGGCGAAGCCGAGCGCGTGGCACAAGCCGTGAAATCAATGGACTTAAAGCACGCGGTGATCACGTCGGTGAATCGTGATGAGAGACGGGATGGTGGCGCGCCGATTTTTGCGATGGTGATTCGGAGAATTAGAGAATTATTGCATGGCTGTTCGGTTGAAGTTTTGATTCCGGATTTCAAGGGTTCGGTGGAGGCGCTGAAAATTGTGATGGACGCGCGGCCCGAGATTTTGAATCACAACGTGGAGACGGTTCCGCGTTTGTTTAAGCAAGTCCAGCCGCAGGATAATTACGATTGGGCGGCGGCGACTCTTTCGAACGCGAAGCGACTCGACCCCGAAGTGCTGACCAAGAGCGGCATCATGCTCGGCCTCGGCGAGACGCTGGACGAGGTCAAGTCTGTGATGCGCGACCAGCGCTCTTGGGGCGTGGATATTTTGACCATCGGTCAGTATCTGCAACCGAGCAAGAAGCACATGCCGATTGACCGTTATTACACGATGGAAGAATTCGCCGAACTGCGCGAGTATGGCAAAGGCATCGGCTTTCAGTGGGTGGAGTCGAATCCGTTGGTGAGGTCTTCATATCACGCCGCAGACCAGGTCCGCGCGTTGAGTGTGGTGCATCGGAAACTTTATGGAGAACAGAGAGTAGAGAGTAGCGAGTAGAGAGTAGAAAATTGGAGGCTGGAATGAAAAAAGAATTGATACTTGAACTCTTTCGACAATTTGAAGACGCGTGTTACCTCTACAATAAAATCGAGTGTTGGAGCGCGCGTGATTTGCAGAGGATTTTAGGCTACACAGAGTGGCGAAATTTCCTGAATGCAGTTGAAAAGGCAAAAATAGCCTGTGAGAATGTAGGCGTTGCTGTGCCTGATCATTTTGTTGATGTCAACAAAATGATAGAGATTGGCAAAGGCGGACAGCGGGAGGTGGATGATGTTGCCCTTACCCGCTACGCTTGCTACCTGATTGCCCAAAACGGCGACCCGTCCAAAAATGAAATCGCATTTGCGCAGACTTACTTTGCAGTGCAAACGCGCAAACAGGAAATCATTGAGCAACGTTTGCTGGATGTAGACCGAGTCTCGGCGCGCGATAAACTTTCCAAATCCGAAAAGAAACTATCCGGCATCATTTATGAACGCGGCGTGGACGATCGGGGCTTTGCCATTATCCGCTCGAAAGGTGACCGGGCTTTGTTTGGCGGCTACTCCACCAATGAGATGAAAAAGAAGCTGGCCATTCCGGATGGCAGACCCTTGGCGGATTTTCTGCCCACGTTGACCATCAAAGCGAAGGACTTTGCAACGGAGCTGACCAGTCACAATGCGATAGAAAAGGATTTGAGGGGAGAAAACCAAATTTCCAGCGAACACGTGGAAAACAATCAGGCCGTGCGCAAGATATTGATCGAGCGTGGGGTAAAGCCCGAAGCTCTGCCTCCCGCCGACGATGTTCGGAAAATTCAGCGAAAACTGGATGCGGATGAAAAGAAATTGCTCAAGGATGCGAAGAGGAAGAAATGAAGAACACTCTTCAGGTCCGCGCGTTGAGTGTGGTGCATCGAAAGTTGTATGGGGAGAGAATAGCGACTGGAGATTAGAGGATTGGAACTCCTGTCGGCAAAAGGTCAGCGGGAATTTTGTTGAACTTCATTGCCACATATTTTTAGTGGGCACATAATCTGCATATAGGTACTTGAGCGGAAATCCGTCCGGTTAAAACATACTTTTGCAAATTACCAGCTAGAAACGAAAGAGACGCAGTTATGGCTAAGATTCCCTGGACCTTCCGAATTCAACCCGACCCGAATCAAGGGTATTTCGTGGTTTTCACGAGTGGCTTGGCTATTTCTATTTCCTGGCGGAATCTGCGTAAGATATGGGCTTTTCAGCAATATACACTTCGCATTATTAAACAGTTGAAGCAGTCCGATGGTTGTGTGGGGTTTTCGTTGGGTGCGAAAATCAAATCATTTGAGGGCTCGACGATCTCAGTGTGGGAGGATATCGAATCGTTTCGGCGATTTCAAAAGGGAAATCCGCATAAGGAAGCGATGGAAGTGTTGAGCTTGGATTTGACAGGTAAGTTTCAGTATGTACAATGGAAGAGCCAAGGCGATGCGCTTCCACGCACCTGGAAGGAAGCAGAAGATCGTCTAAAACCCGCGGAACAATCTGCTTAACTGCTACTACCCATAGCGTTATGCAGACGCAAACCATTCGGTATTTAAACCCCTGCTCCCTTCGGGTCGAAAGGTCGGCGGGAGTTTTTGTTGAATAGTCATTGCCACATATTTCCTAATCGCAGTTCGGCGCGCCCAGAAAACAAGGCGTTTGATCCTGCAAGATAGCGAGCCAGAGCCACGCCAGCAAGATGGATAAAACGACTCGGCTGACAATTTCAGCAAGGCGGAGCGTGGCACTGTCTGTGCTGCAGGCGACGGGCATGATGGTGGCGATAAAAAGAATCGGCAAAAGCAACAAGATGCCAAACAAGGGGAGCGGAAAGCTTTCGTTAAAATCCCGCCTATTCACCAATTCCATAAGTATGAAGGGGAGTGTCCCCAGTAAGCCTGCGATCGCCGGCCATTTCAGGTTGAGCAGAGAGATTTTCGTGCAAAACCCTTTCTGCTTCTTTTCCACTACTGGCGCGGAACAGTCTTTGCGCCCCTAGGCAGGCGGACGGTGAAGGTGGTGCCCATGCCCGCTTTGCTTTTTACTTCAATCGAGCCATTGTGGCCTTGAATAATTTGTTTGCAAATGGAGAGTCCCAGGCCGGTGCCGCTGGTTTTGGTCTCATGCTCGCGCACGCGGAAAAACTTTTCAAATAGATGCGGCAAGGCTTCGGCGGGGATGCCAATGCCCGTGTCTTGAATGGAAATTAGAATGTGTGTTGTATTGGATTCCGCCGAAAGGATGGTCGAGCCATTGGGGCGGTTATATTTTATGGCGTTGCTGAGCAGGTTGATCACCACCTGTTTGATTTTGTCGCGATCTGCTTCGAGGGTAGGCATTTCTTCAGGGACATTTATCTTGATGGACACATGCTCTTCGTCTGCCTTGCCCTGCAGCATGTCTTTGCATTCATTCAACAAGTCAGCCAGATTGAAACGCGTCTTGCGGAATTGGACGCGGCCCGATTCGAGGCGCGCCAGGTCGAGGAACGAAGTGGCTAGCGCGTTCAGTCGCAGAGTCTCATTGTGCAGGTTGCTGATGATTTGCGTGCGTTGCTCTTCTTTAATTTCCGGGCGCATGAGCAGGTAGGTGGCTGTGCTTAAGGAGGCCAGCGGTGTGCGCAGTTCGTGCACGAATTCAGAGATAAGGTCTGATTGTTGAAACAGGCGCGCGTTCTCAATGGCCACTGCGGCTTGCGAACCGAGCACCAGCATTAGGCTTTCGTCAGCATCGCTAAACGTGCCGCTTTTTTTGTTGAGCACTTCGAGTACGCCGACAACTTTTTCTTTGTTGATTAACGGTACGCCCAAAAGCGACTTGGTGGCGTACCCCACAGTCTGTTCGATGTCGCCGAAGAAACGCTCATCTACGTGGACGTCGTCTGTGCGCATGGGCTTGCGATTGGTGACGATCCAGCCGGCAATGCTTCCCTCCAGCGGCACGTTGAGTCCGCGCATGATTTGCTGGTCTATGTTGGTGGCGGTTTGAAAGTATAGGCGCCGCGCGGTGCTGTCATACAGCAAAATCGAGCCGGCCTCGGCTTCGGTGATCTCCGTCGCCGCGTTAACGATTCGGTCGAGAAGCTCGTCCAGGTCGAGGGTCGAGGCGAGGTCGCGGGCGATCTCTATCAGCCGGCGATACCCCTCAAGTCGTTGGGTTTCGATTTCAGCCATGAATCACTCTTTGGGCAATGGCAGGCAGGGCTTGGGCCACGTCCTGCAAAATGACAACATCCGCACGCGCGTTCAAGTAGGTGGGACTGTTGTTGATGATGATGAGGTGCGCGCCGGCCTCGAGCGCCTGCATGGGCAAACCCGCTATCGGCAGGACTTCGAGCGAGGAACCGGCCACCAGCACGAGGTCACACAGACGCGCTTCCTGTTGCGCTTGTCGCCAGACGGCCTGTGGCAATTGTTCGCCGAAGAGAATCACATCTGGTTTAAGCAATGCGCCGCACTGCGGGCAATGCGGCAGGTTTCCATTTTCAATAAAGGCCGCCAGAAATTCTCCCGATGCCGTTCGTGCGTAGCATTGCGTGCAGGAGAGCGTGGCCAGTGTGCCGTGGATTTCGAGAATATTTTCTGCGCCTGCTTTTTGATGCAGGCTGTCTATGTTCTGCGTCACAATGCTGTGGATACGCCCGGCTTTTTGTAATTTGGCCAGGGCCAGATGGGCCGGGTTGGGCAGCGCAGCGCAAATCTGTTGCGCCAGCGGACGGAACCAGCCAAAAAATTTTTCGGGCGCGGTGCGAAAGGTGTGCAGCGAGGCCACTTCGAGCGGCTCGTCACGCGACCATAAGCCTGTGCCCTCTGAACGAAAATCGGGAATGCCCGAGGCAGTGGAAATGCCGGCGCCGGTGAGCGCCAGCACACGCCGCGCCTGTGCGAGCAACTCAGCCGCAGATTCAATCAGGCCTGAGTCTTGCATTAGAGCAGGGCTTCCAACTCCATGATTTTGTCGGTTAATTTATTCACTTGTTTGGCCGTCACGCCGTCGGGTTGACAAAGCACCGCCGCAGTTTGCATGCGTGTGGCCTGTGTCAGCAATTCTGGCGCGGCAGTGAATGTGACAGTTAAGGGATAGTCCAATTGGTCTTGGACCATGGAAGCCGACAGTTGCGTATCAGAGCGCACACGGTTGTTAAGCGCGGTGAGCAACTTTTCTTTTTTGAAACCCAGTTTAATAATTTCATCGATCAAGGCGCGCGTGTGCACAATCGAGTTCGGCACTCCCTCCAGCACCACCATCAGTTGATTGCACATCGGGATTACTTTTTGCGCATACGGCGAAAGACCACTGCCCAGGTCGAGCACAACAAAGCGCCCCAGCGTGGAAAGGCGTTTCACCAGTTTCTCGTAATTGGCCAACTGGCTGGTCAGGTGGATGTCGCCCGGTTGCGAGGAAGCCAGCAAAAGTCGGACTCCCGAAAGGTGCGGAATCAGCGCCTCACGCACCCGCTCACGCGTGACGTCGGCCGGGTCGCCGGCGAGGAAGCGGGCCAGCGTCTTTTGGTCGTTCAGCCCCAGGTCCATGCCGAGCGTGCCTTTGCCGGGTACCAATTCCGCCAACACCACCTCAGATTTACTGCGCGAGAACAGGTTGGCGGCAACATTGATTGCCAGTGTAGTGACGCCCAGTCCGCCGCGCGCGCTTAACACGCCGATCACGGTGCCCTTTTTTTGATGTAGCGATCCCGTATCTACTTTGCGCGGGATGCGTTCCAGCAATGCTTTTACATGCGCCTGCAATTCAGAGGGATGCGTGGGCTTGGTCAGGTAATCGTCTGCGCCCGATTCGAAACCGGCAACCTTGTCGTTCAGTTGACTGTTGGCAGTGAACATCAAAATGGGCGTGGAAGCTGTGGCCGGCGTACTGCGTAAACGGCGGGCCACTTCATACCCGTCCATTTCGGGCATCATCACATCCAATAGAATCAAGTCGGGCAGTTCTTCAAAGGCTTTACTTAAGCCCTGCTGGCCGCTATTGGCAACACTAATCTGATAGCCCTGACGTTGCAACATCAATCCCACCAGCCGCAGGGTATCCATATCATCGTCAATCACTAAAACTTTTGCACTCATGTCGGCAAAGTCTAGCATAAAGAAGCTCATCCAGCAAGACAGAGGCGTGTTGCAGAGGTATAATGAACTTGGGCATTGGCCCTTCTTCTGGGGATGACAGGCTTCGACGGAGGAGGCTGGTCCCGGAATGCGAGCCGAGCGGCGCCGATTCTCGTAAACTCAGCGCAAAAACCTCAAGTGCCAATCGCACTTCATACGCTGCTATGCCCCTCGCCGCCTAAGGTGAGATCATAACAGTACGGTCTTCTTAGGAAGACCGCGTCCACCTGCCCCGACCTCCGCCAGGGACAGGCCCGGGCGAGACAAACGCGGAGTGCTGTGTGTGACGCCGTGACACGCACAAAAGACAAAGCGGCTGGTCGCAGGTGAAATGTGTCGGATGAGTTACTTGCGATGACCACACTCGACCGACTACGCTCGTAGATTTTCGAGGGTCGAATCTTTCGGACCCGGGTTCGATTCCCGGCATCTCCACAAC
>VFKQ01000362.1 GCA_009885445.1 Anaerolineaceae bacterium
ACTCGCCCGAAGCAATCTCATCATGAAACAGGAGATTGCTTCGTCGGCGGAATACGCCTCCTCGCAATGACGGAAGGATGGTGCTAGCATTTTCAGGCATGTATTCAAGATTTCTTTTAAAGGAAAATAAATCAATGGCAACCGCTCAACGCATGATTAAAAATCTTTACCGCGATTCTGTCTCACTGATGAAATTCTCCGAAAAGGTAAGCGCACTCGATGGGGTCAAACAAGCCTCGGCGGTAATGGCTACTGAAAACAACATCAGCCTGCTGGTGGAGGCGGGACTGCTCGCCCAAACTATTTCGCCCAGCCCGAATGACCTGCTCGTCGTCGTCGAAGCACGGGACGACTCGTTCGCGGGCGCGGCGCTGGATTCGGCTGAGGCGATGCTCAAGGCCCGCGCCGCTGAATCCGCTGAGGGCGGGGTGCGCAGCGTCCCTCCGCGTAGTATCGAAATGGGACTCGAGTCGATGCCCTCTGCAAATTTTGTATTGATCTCCACGCCCGGTGAATACGCCGCGGCGGAGGCGCGCAAGGCGATTCAACTCGGTTTGCATGTGATGATCTTCAGTGACAACGTGAGCATGGAGGAGGAGATTCCGCTCAAGCAATACGCGCGCGAACATAATCTTTTGGTGATGGGACCTGATTGCGGGACTGCGATCATCAATGGCATTCCACTCGGGTTTGCAAATGTCGTGCGCCGTGGTGACATCGGCGTCGTGGCCGCGTCTGGGACGGGCCTGCAACAAGTGACGAGTTTGATCGACCGCTTCGGCGGCGGCATCACGCAGGCCATCGGCACCGGCGGACATGATTTGAAAAGTGAAGTGGGCGGAATCACAATGTTGCAAGGCATCGAGGCGTTGACCGCAGACCCTTCAACAAAAGTGATTCTGTTGGTCTCGAAACCACCCTCGCCCGACGTGATGAAAAAAGTTTTGGAGAAGGCTGAGCGAAGCGGGAAACCCGTCGTGGTCATCTTCATCGGCGCGGACCCGAAGAGTGTGACGCACGGAAAAATTCTGGGCGTGAAAACTTTGGAGGACGCCGCCGCGGCTTCGGTGAGTCTGTCGAAAGGTAAAGCGGTTAAGAAGTTTTCGAATGCGTTGCCCGCGAAATATGCGACGGTGGCGAAATCGTCCGCAAGAAAATTGAACAAGAATCAAAAATATGTGCGTGCCCTGTTTAGCGGCGGGACGTTCTGCTACGAGAATTTATTGTTGATGAGCGAAGCGCTCGGGCCTGTTTACTCCAACATCCCGTTGAAGAAGGAACACAAATTAAAAGATGTGTGGAAATCGCAAGAGCACACCGCGATTGATTTGGGCGATGACCTGTTCACGCAGGGACGCCCGCACCCGATGATTGACTTCCGTTTGCGCAACGAGCGGATTATTCAAGAAGCGAAGGACCCGTCCACTGCGGTGATTCTTTTGGACGTGGTGCTCGGTCACGGCTCGAACATGGACCCTGCAGGCGAACTCGTCCCCGCGATTTTGCAGGCGCAGAAAATCGCCGCGAAGGCAAAACGCAAAGTGCTCTTTGTAGGGTTTGTGTGCGGAACAGAATCTGACCCGCAAAATTTGGCCCGCCAGGAAATGATGCTGGCTGACGCTGGTGTAATTCTGACAGACAGCAACGCGCAAGCCGCGCGTCTGGCCGCGGCGATAGTGGCGTAGTCACATGCTGGTCTCGATACGGCGGTGGTCGAGTAGCGTTCTTTGCGTATCGAGACCCACCGCCTACTCGACCACCGATCAATGGAGCATATATGGTCAACAAACTTTTTGAACAGGATTTGCAAGTCATCAACGTAGGGTTGGAGTCCTTTGCGGATTCGATTCAGCAGGCAGGGGCAAAATCTCTGCAACTAGATTGGCGTCCGCCCGCGCTGGGCGACAAAGCCACGGGCGAGAATCTGGCCGCGATGGTCAATCAGCCTGAGGTGGAGGCTCCAAATCGAATCGCGTTCGAACGTTTTATGTCCGCGCAACCAGTGTTGACCGGAGTCGCGCCCGCGAGCAAAGCCATCCCAAATTTTGGCGGGCAAATGCTTTTGCATGCCGGTCCGCCGATTGAATGGAAGCGCATGTGCGGCCCGATGCAGGGCGCGATCATCGGCGCGATTCTGTTTGAAGGTTGGGCGCAGGATTCCGACGCGGCACGCAAATTGGCCGCGAGCGGCGAAATCAAATTCGCGCCCTGTCATCATTTCGGCGCGGTTGGGCCAATGGCTGGAGTCATCAGCCCGTCCATGCCCGTGTGGATCGTCAAGAACGAGGAGCACGGCAATTTATCTTTCAGTAATTTAAACGAGGGACTCGGAAAAGTCCTGCGCTTCGGCGCGAACGACTCGTCGGTGCTCGATAGACTCAAATGGATGGCATCCACTTTGGGTCCGGCAATGGATGCGGCCGTCAAAGTTCTGGGCCGCGTCGAACTGCGTCCGATCATCGCGCAGGCCCTGCACATGGGCGACGAATGTCATAACCGCAATGCGGCCGCATCCGGATTATTGTTCAAGAAACTCGCGCCCGCATTGTTGAAAACCGATTTGCCACAAAACGACATTGCGAAAGTTCTCGAGTTCATCGCGGGCAACGATCATTTCTTTTTGAACATCTCGATGGCCTGTTGCAAATCCATGTTGGACGCGGGACACGGCGTGCCGCACAGCACGATGGTCACTGCCATGGCGCGCAACGGCGTGGACTTCGGGATTCGAGTCAGCGGCGCGGGCGACGAATGGTTCACGGCTCCGGCCCCGCTCGTAGAGGGTCTGTTTTTCCCGGGCTATTCACAAGCCGACGCCGCGCCCGACCTCGGCGATAGCGCCATCACCGAAACTGCGGGCATCGGCGGATTCGCGATGGCCGCTGCGCCCGCGATTGTGCAGTTTGTCGGCGGCACACCGCAAGACGCGATCGCTTACACGCG
>VFKQ01000364.1 GCA_009885445.1 Anaerolineaceae bacterium
CTCATTACGGTGCGAGTTTCATGTACCTGATGTATTACCTCGACCGCTTTGGAGAAGAAGCCTCAAAGGCGCTGACGGCCAACCCGAAAAATGACCTGACCAGCGTGGACGATACGTTGCAGACCCTCAATATCACCGACCCGCTGACAGGCGAAATCATCAACGCTGATGACCTGTTCATTGACTTCGCTGCGGCGATGTTTGTTCAAGACGCCAATGTGGGCGACGGGCGCTTCTTCTATCACAACTACCCCGAGGCGCCGCAGGCTGCATCCAGGGACACGGAATACTTATGCCCCTCTGAAGTGGCGACGCGTGATGTACACCAGTATGGCATTGATTACATCTTGATTAAGTGTGTCGGTGATTACACTCTGCACTTTGAAGGCTCCACGGTCACCTCGTTGTTGCCCACAGATGTATACTCGGGCGCTTACTCTTTCTGGTCCAACAAAGGTGACGAATCAGATATGACCCTGACGCGCGAGTTCGATTTCAGCAATGTCAGCGGCCCGATCGCGCTCAACTTCCAAACCTGGTACGACATTGAAAAGGACTATGACTATCTCTATCTCGAAGTCTCTGAAGACGGTGAGCACTGGCAGATTATCACAACGCCCGATGGCACCGACACCAATCCCACCGGCGCATCATTTGGTAACGCCTACAACGGCGAGAGCAATGGCTGGTTAGAGCAAAGCGTGGACCTCTCGGCCTATGCCGGCAAGAAGATTCAGGTGCGCTTTGAATATGTCACCGACGCGGCGGTCAACGGCGAGGGCCTGCTGATTGACGATGTGCGCGTGGACGCGATTGATTACTTCACCGATTTCGAAACCGACGATGGCGGCTGGATCGCGGCTGGATTTGTGCGCGTTGAAAACGTTCTGCCGCAAACTTTCCGCCTCGCGCTGATTGTGGTGCACAATGGCGAGACAACGGTGCAGTACATCGAAGTCAGCGCGGACCAAATCGCCGACATCCCCATTTCGCTCACAGACGGCGACTCTGTCACATTGATCGTCACCGGCACCACGCGCTTTACGCGCGGGTTGGCGAACTATTCGATTGAAATTCGGTAATTGCAATGTAGGGAAGGGCAGCTGCCCTTCCCTACATAAACACAACCATGTCCACTGCCCCCAAATCCCAAATCTTGAAATTCGCCGAATTGGCCACATATCAGGAGGCCTCAATTGTCAGCCGCCAGATAACCAAAGCGGATGCAGGCAACGTGACCCTCTTCGCTTTTGATGATGGACAGGAACTCGCTGAGCACAGCTCGCCGCACGACGCCCTCGTTCATATTCTCGACGGGGAGGCGGAAGTGCGCCTCGATGGAATCTCTTACACGCTGATGGCGGGCGAGGCCATCATCATGCCAGCGAATGTGCCGCACGCGCTGAAGGCGCTGAAAAAATTCAGGATGCTGTTGACGATGATTAGAACGTGAATTGAGTAGGGGCACGGCGGCGCCGTGCCCCTACAGCGTAATTCAAAAATCCGTTTCCACCTATACGGCAGGGACGGGTTTTTTATTTGCCCGCATCCACGCTGCGATCAGCACAATCGGAATCACCGACAAACCAGCCGCGACCATCGAAATCACAGTGTAATTGCTGGCCGCGAAAATGAATCCACTGCCCAAACTGGCGGCGGCGGAGGCGAGACCTACAAGCATGTCACTTGTGCCTTGTGTGCTCGCGCGCTCGGCGGGAGAGAGTTGGTCCGCCAATAAAGTGGAGCCGCCCACGAAGCAGAAATTCCAGCCGAGGCCGAGCAGAAAAAGCGACACGGCCAGCGGAAAGACATGCGGCGAGAGCGGCGCGGTGAGACAGGCGATCAGCAATGTGCTGGCGCCGAAGAGAATCACCGGTCCGCGCCCGAAGCGGTCAGCGAGTCGTCCAGAAATAATGGAGAAGGCGAACATACCGATGGTATGCGCCGAGATGACTGCCGAAATATTTCCCAATGTGTGCTGATGTTCCTTCATATGCAAAGAGGTGATGACCATGATGGCCACCATCACCACCTGCCCGGCCACCATACTGATGATGGCGATGCGCACTGCGGGCTGGCGCAATATTTCAGCCATCGGGCGCGCACTGCCGTCAACGCGGCGGCGAATCTGTGTGACGTCTGGAAATGTTTGGACGAGTGCCCGGCCAATATCGCGCGGATCCGGCCGAAGTCCGATAAAGACCGCCAGGGTGGCGAAACTGAACAGGATGGCGGCGGCAAAATAAGCGCCGGCCAGTTGGTCCATCCCGCGTGCGGCCACGAAGTCCCCCATCGGCTGAACCAGCAAAGGTCCGAATACAGCGCCGACGGTGCCGCCAATGACCACGTTCGAGATGGCCGCGCCGCGCCGCTCGGCAAGATTCACTTCCGCCGCGGCGAAGCGACCGAGTTGCGCCGCCGCATTGGCGATACCCATGCACATCATGCCGACGAGAAAAAGTGGGAGCGTGTGCGCGTCGACGGCCAAGACCACCAGCGTGGCGCCGAGCACGCCGATGACCATGCCGAGGGCGATGCCGTTGCGCCGACCTGAGCGCTCCATGAAAATGCCCCACAGCGAGGCGGCGAATGCGCCGGCGAGTTGATAGACGGCGGTGGGCACGCCCGTCCAGATGGCCGAGCCGCCCAGTTGTGCGCCGAGGATGGGGTTGAGCACTGCCATGGCGATGAAGCCCGCCGAGGCCAGGCTTTGAGTGAGGAAGAGCACGAAAGTAATTTTGCGCGCGAGGCGCGGGAAGTCATAAGTCATGAGTCTCCTTGGGCGAACTGGGCGATTATACATTGCGCCCCCTCCCGTCCTCCCCCAAATACGACAATAAAATTATTGTTGGCATAAAGAATCCCTATGTCGTATTTGGGGGAGGTGCCCGCTACTGCGGGCGGAGGGGGCTTTGCGCGGTAGAATCGGCGCATGAAAATTCCATCAAATCAAAAAAAGATTTTGCTTATTATGTTCGCGCTCGCCCTCGGTGCGATTACATTTTTTGCCGTGCGTGCGTGGCGCGCGGAGTATTGGCGCAACGTGGATGCGGCGCGCCAGCACGAAGCCGAGCAAGCCTCGCTCAATGACGGCGCGGCCTCGCCCGTCACGCCGATTGATTCGCGGGTCTCATCTCTGGATGGCACGACTCTTCTACTCGTGCCCGAAGGTGTCTTCTTAATGGGCGATGGCGACAAGGCCGAAAAAAACGGTCCGCAACACGAAGTGCAACTCTCTGCATTTTTTATTGACCGCACCGAAATCAGCAACGCCATGTATGCCATCTGCGTTGCCGCAAAAAAATGTGACCGGCCTTTTCACGGCGAGCTGAATCCAAATTACGACGACCCCGCTTTTGCAAACCATCCCGTCGTCTATGTCACGTGGAAGCAGGCCGGCAAATATTGCGCATGGGCCGGTCGCCGTTTGCCCAGCGAAGCGGAATGGGAAAAAGCCGCGCGCGGAATCGACGGACGAATCTATCCGTGGGGCGACGAAGCCCCCGACATCACCCGCGCCAATTTCGCCCTGCAAGTGGGCGCCGCGCTCCCCGTAGACCGCTACCCGCTGGGAGCGAGTCCGTTCGGCGCGTTGAACATGGCCGGCAACGTCCGAGAGTGGGTGCTGGATTGGTTCCATCCCCTCGCCTATCTCGGCCTGCCGACTCTGAATCCGCAAGGACCGCCCGAGGGCGGCCAGCGCGTTTTGCGCGGCGGCTCGTATCTCGACGACGAAAACGAGATTCGCACCTTCAATCGTTTCGCGCACGAACCCGGCTCGGCCGGAATCAATCGCGGCTTTCGTTGCGCGATGAGCGCAGAATAAATTTATTTCCAGTAACTACTCAGCCAACCTACTACTCCCCCAGCACAATCTTCAAAGGCTTCTTGCGGCATTTATGTTGTTCTCGGAATAATAGTTCTCTGCCTAATGTCATTATTGTGACAATCATCGTCGCGCCGATGACGACCAAAGAGCGAGACTACCCCACGCGCGCGGCCTGTCGCTTTCAAGGCAAAGACGGACAGGTGGTGCTCGACCAAGTCCGCACCGTGGGCAAGGCGCGGCTGGTGAAACGGCTCGGGCAGGTGAAGTGCGTCCGCGCAGAAACAGGTGTTGAGCGTTTTGGCGGAGATGTTCGCGGAGTAGAATGTTGGGTAGTGGTAAAAATAAAAGTGATGCGGTAAATTTAGTGACCTGATACAGAAAACAACACTTACGAATGCCGTTTTTGCCACAGCACGCACATCGTTAAAAATGGTCATAATGGTCAAGGTCATCAACAATATTGGTGCAAAGATTATGGTAAAGGGACGGTTCTGGAACTGAGATCGCGCTATAGCGAAGATAAAGAAGGAGCAGATTATTGTGGTCCTTTGTCCTGAAAAAGTGAACAAACGTTGACTGTGGATCGCTGTGTGTCGGCGAACACGCCAGATTATAGCGTTTGTGCTCGGAGATCGTAGCGAAAAGACTTGTCGCCTGCTTTGGAAAAACATTCCTGAAACGTATAAAAACCGTTCTACCTTCAGCGATTTTTGAGATGCTTATAAAAAAGTGTTTCCAAAA
>VFKQ01000139.1 GCA_009885445.1 Anaerolineaceae bacterium
ACATCCCCCCTGCGGGGGCTCATGGTTTTAAAAACAAATCCGCCTTGCGGCGGAAACAGTTTTGGTGCCCCACGGAGATTCGAATAACATCCCCCCTGCGGGGGCTCATGGTTTTAAAAACAAATCCGCCTTGCGGCGGAAACAGTTTTGGTGCCCCCACGGAGATTCGAACTCCGGTTTTGGCCTTGAAAGGGCCGCGTCCTGGGCCTCTAGACGATGGGGGCGTCTAATGTTTTAGCGAGCGGGATTTTATCACCGCCTCGCAACATTGGTCAAGCGATTAGACGCTTTGAGTCTTCACACGCTGACTTTGCAAGGCCAGCAGGTCCACTTGTCTGCGGTTGAACAACATGCCCGGGCTTTCCACGCGCAGGTTGGGAATCAGGATGCCCGTCACAACGGCGTCGAAAATCGGCACAAACTCGCGGGTCCCCTCGGCCATCAGGGACATAAATTCAAAACGGCCCGGCAGTTCTAACGTGCCGTCAATCTCATACACCTGCGCCGTTAAACGCACCGCGTATGGATTCACCGCGCCGAAGCCGCCGCGCACCAGACCCTGTGGACCGAGGTCTTCGCGGCGCGGCATTGAGATGGCAAATATCCTCTGCTTGAACAAGCGAATCACTTCAAAATGATCCACCAGCTTGGTGGGCATGTGAATGCGCGCCAGACGCGCATCGTGGATTTCCATGTACGAATGCGTGGGGTCATTCATCAGTCCCATCACGCCGTTGGTCGAGACCATCACCTTGCCAACGATGCGATACCCCGAAGTTAAAATATCAGCCGGCAGGTGGCGCTGTGTGCGCGGGGACGTATCCATCGTCATGGGGCAAATTCCTGAAACATTAAGATTGGTCGGGGCTGGGGCGGCGGCGCGAAGAGGGGCGCACGCGCGGACGCGGCGACACACGCTTGCGCTGGGTGGGCTTGCCCGCGTTCGGGTCCAGCAACATCGTCAGCCACGAGACGGCTTTTGTGTCGTATTCGCGGCGGCCGCACATATCGCAGATCCACGAGGGGAAGTTCGGCACAGTCAACAGTTCTTCGTTCAACCATGTGAAATAAGTGATGAAACGCAAATGCATCAGCCCGGAGGCGCATTCGGTGCAGGTAAAAGGTACGGGTTCGTGTTCATATTGTTGTGCTTCGCTCATGTGTGCTCCGATTCCTGCGCCTATTATACCCATTCGCGCACCCAAAGCCTTTACAAATCATTACAGGTTTGGGCAGTGGTATCCAGTATGGGATGTGGCGCGGAATGGTATTCCGCGTGCTCGTAATTGGCGGGATACCATCCCGCGCCACGAAGACCATCACTTACCTAGGTTTATAATGCGCCGACATGCGACACATTTTCATCTCGCCTCATTTCGACGATGCGATTCTCTCTGCTGGCGGATTCATCTTCGACCTGGCGCACACACCAAACACGCGCGTCGAAATCTGGACTTTGAGCGGGCGCCTGCCACCCGAGCCTGATTCCAGCCCGTTCGCTCAAACCCTGCATCGGCAATGGGGCTTTGCTTCTGCTGAGGCCACAGTGCGCGCGCGCCGCCTTGAGGATCAGCAAGCCGCAAAAATTGTCGGTGCAAGGCCCGTCCACTTTGATTTTTTGGATTGCATCTATCGCCGCGCGCCAAATGCGGAATGGCTGTACCCCGCCAGCGTTTTCGTGCCGCCGCACGCCGCAGATGCGGACTTGCCCACCGCAATGACCGTCGCCCTTGCCGCGCGCTTACAGCCCGATGACGTGGTCTACTGTCCGCTGGCGATTGGCGGGCATGTGGACCACGTCTTGGCGCGACGGGCTGTGTAGGCGTTGGGGCGGCGACTGACGTATTTTGCAGATATTCCATATTTGCTCAAGCATCCCGAAGCGACTGAGTCGCTGGGGCTGGGGCACCCGCTTCGGGCGCGGTTGGTTTCGGCGGCGGGGCTGGAGGCTTGGGTGCGCGGAATCTTGTCGTATCGCTCGCAGTTGTCGGGGCTGTTTGAAAATCCAGAAAAAATGGCGCAGGAGGTTGCCGAATATGCGCAGACGGGCCTGCGTTTTTGGAAACTTGCATAGACAGACCAGTTTTTGATTCCGGTTTGAATTATGATATAGTATGCCCGTTTTACGGCCCAAACGGACAAACCAATGCATCTCTGCGGAGATGCAAATTTATTTTTTAGGGAAAGACTATGTCGCATACATTTTTGACCAAAGATGGTTTTCAAAAGCTTCAGGAAGAACTGGACTACCTGCGCACACTGAAGCGTAAGGAAATTGCTGACCGCCTGCACGAAGCCATGGAGGGCGGCGAGTTAATTGAGAACGCTGAATATGAAGCCGCCAAGAATGAGCAGGCTTTTGTGGAGGGACGTATTCAGGAATTGGATGTGATTCTGGCCAGTGCGGAGCTGATTGATGAAAATAGCAATAATGGCGGCATCATTCAGGTGGGCACGACGGTGACGATCATGGAAGATGACGCGCCCGCTGAGACGTACACTATTGTGGGCGCGGCGGAGGCAAACCCGCGCGAGGGCAAGATCTCGAACGAGTCGCCGATTGGCAAGGCTGTGTTGGGCCATAAGGCCGGCGATGTGTTGACGGTGGACGCGCCCGGCGGTCACTTCAAAGTGAAGATTGTCAAGCTGAAGTAACTCGAGACTGTACTGTTTTGTGTCCCCGCGCGAAAAATTGCGCGGGGACTTTTTTATACTAAGAGAGTGTTTCTTAAGTGCAATTGACCACGGATAAACACGGATGAAACGGATTTAAGCCCCTTATCAGGCTTGTTTTCATCAGGAATCCATTTTTATCCTTTTCATCTGTGGTGAAAAACGAGTTCAGAAACAATCTCTAAGTCCGCCCAGGGTGAACCCACAAGTTCAATTCATAAAGCATTTCAGCCCCAACGGGGCTTTCGCCTTTAGCGCGGGGCGTTCACGCCCGCGCGGACTGGTAAAATACCATCAGAAAGGTTCGCCACGATGACAGAATATTCTTCGCTCGAAAAAATCCGCCTGCAAAAATTGGAAGAGTTGCGCGCTGAGGGTATTGAAACTTATCCCACGCGCGCAGAGCGCACACATACCAGCGCGCAGGCTATTGCTGAATTTGAAGCCGCCGAAAAAGAATCGCGTGAAGTGGGTGCGACGCTAACGGGACGCATCCGCGCCACGCGGGCGATGGGCAAATTGTCTTTTGCGCACATCGAAGATGGCGATGGAAAAATTCAATTGTTCCTGCGCGTGAATGAATTGGGTCAGGCGCAGGTTGAATTCTTTAACAAGATGTTTGACATTGGTGATTTTGTGCAGGCGCGCGGTGTGATGATGCGCACAAAATCGGGCGAGCCGACTTTGCTGGTGCATGAGTTTCACATGCTGGCGAAGGCTGTCAGCCCGTTGCCGGCGGCGAAGGACGAGACTCTCGAAGACGGAAGCATCGTCCGTCACGCGGCGCTGGAAAGTGCCGAGATTCGCGCGCGTCAGCGTTACGCGGATCTGGCAGTCAACCCGGAGGTGCGCGAAACTTTCCGCAAGCGCGCGGCCATCATCAAGGCCCTGCGCGAATTTTTAGACGACAAAGGTTTTCTCGAAGTGGAGACGCCGATTTTGCAACCGCTGTACGGCGGCGCGGCGGCGCGTCCGTTTGTGACGCATCACAACGAACTCGAGCAGGACATGTATCTGCGTATTTCGTTTGAACTTTATTTAAAAAAATTACTGGTCGGCAATCTTGAAAAAGTGTATGAGATCGGCCGCGACTTTCGCAACGAGGGCGTGTCGTTTAAACACAACCCCGAATTCACGCAACTCGAATTTTATTGGGCCTACGCCGATTATCTCAAAGTGATGGAACTCACCGAGCAGATGATTGCCTTCACTGCGCAAAAAGTTTTCGGCACGCTGAAAATAAAATACAAGGAACACGACATTGATTTGACTCCCCCGTGGACGCGACTCGAAATGCGCGCGGGTTTGCTCAACGTGACCGGCGTGGACATCTACGCCCACACCGACGCAGACTCGCTCACAGCGGGTTTGCGCGCCAAGGGACTCAATCCTCCCGTGGGCGTGCCGCGCGGCAAACTGATCGACTGGATGCTCGGCGAATATCTCGAGCCGACTCTGATTCAACCCACATTCCTCTACGATTATCCGCGCGACATTTCGCCGCTGGCCAAGTCACGTCCTAACGACCCGCTGACAGTGGAACGCTTCGAAGGTTACGCCGCCGGCTTCGAGTTGTGCAACGCCTTCACCGAGTTGAACGACCCGCTCGATCAAGAATCGCGCTTCGTGGAGATGGGCCGTGACTACAAAGCCGACGACGAGGAGCGCCATCCGCTGGACGAGGATTATCTGCGCGCCATGCGTTATGGCATGCCTCCCAATGGAGGCTTCGGCATGGGCGTGGACCGGCTGGTGATGTTGTTGATGGACAAGCACAGCATCCGCGAAGTGTTGCTGTTCCCGGCGTTGAGGAAGGAAGAGTTTTCTTAGTTGGATAGTTTGATAGTTGGATGGTTAAGTAGTTCGTCGGAAGTATTTAGAAAACATCCGCTTGCTCCAGCCGCCGTCCTCGGCGGCGGGGACGCCGCCTGGAGCGGCGGGGACGCCGCCTGGAGCGGCGGGGACGCCGCCTGGAGCGGCGGGGACGCCGC
>VFKQ01000232.1 GCA_009885445.1 Anaerolineaceae bacterium
CCATCCCCACCTTTGCCTCCACCTCCGCCGTCAGCGGCGACGTGATTTTGCTTTCGATGGAAGAGAACGGTTACGCCCATCTCTTTTTATATTCCGCGCAAGGTCAGCCTCTTCTGCGCCTCACCGCCGATAACGCCAACGACCTTGCGCCCTCCCTCAGCCCCGACGGAAAATTGCTGGCCTTCGCCTCCGACCGCAACGGCGCGTTTGACATATATACGCTGACAATCGTCAGCGGCGAAATTCGTCAGATTACCAACACGCCCACCTACGACTCCGTGCCGAGTTGGTCACCGGATAGTCAGTGGCTTACTTACGAATCGTATGATGGCAATGACCTTGAAATTGCTGTGCATTCGCTGACAGACCCCGCGCAACCCGTCACCTTTCTCACCGACGACGGGTTCAGCGACACCTCCCCCGCCTGGGCCCCGCAAGGACGGCAGATTGCCTTCGTCTCAAATCGCTCGGGCAATCCCGAAGTGTGGCTGGCTGACCTTGACCGCGTGGCCGCCGGCCGCTACACAAATTTAAGCAACACGCCCCTCGCCGCCGAGCACGATCCGCGCTGGGACGGCACGCGCCTTTTGTGGACCGCCGAAGACCACAGCCTCAGTTTCAGCGGCGCCTATCTCTGGGACTCGGGCGTGCCCGACCACCCCGCGCGCTGGATCGCTGACGCCAGCCTGGCCGCATGGGACCCAACGCGCACACGCCTGGCGACTATTTTGCGCGGCCCAAACGTGGACTACATCTCCGCTTCTTCCCTCGACGGAGGCCTGCTTCTGCCGCCCGTGCCTTTACCTGGCTTTGTGCGTTCCCTGCTCTGGCTGACGATTGACCTGCCCACGATTCCCGAACCTTATCGCGCCGCCTCTGAAATAGTTCCTGCTTCATTATGGTCAGTGGCTGTCGGCGCCCAAGCCGCAGGCGGACGTTGGAATGTGGTGCCCCTGTCCGAAGTGCAGGCGCCCTATCCGCACATGCACGACCTCGCCGACGAATCCTTCACCGCCCTGCGCGCGCGTGTCATCGCCGAAACCGGCTGGGACGCGCTGGCTAGTTTGCAAAACGCCTTCGTGCCGCTGACCTCTCCGCTCGATCCGGGCCTCGGCGACGACTGGCTTTACACCGGCCGCGCATTTGCGATCAACACTTTAATTTCCAACGCCGGATGGATGGTGGCCGTGCGCGAGGAAGTGGGGCGCCAAACATTCTGGCGCGTCTATCTGCGTGTGCAAAACCCGGATGGTTCGCACGGCCAACCTTTGCGCGAATCTCCGTGGGACTTAAACGCGCGTTACAACCTTGACCCGCAAGCCTACGAATTAGGCGGCACGTACGCGCCCGTCCTTTCGGGGTACTGGCTCGACTTCACCGCCCTTGCCCGTGCTTTTGGCTGGGAGCGATTGCCTGCCCTGCCCAGTTGGCGCAATTATTATGCCGGCGCGCGCTTCAGCGAATTTGCGCTGACCGACGGATTGGATTGGTACTCGGCCATGTTGCAACTCTATCCGCCCGAAGCGCTGGTCACGCCCACTCCTCGTCTGCCACCCACGGCCACGCTCACGCGCACACCGCGCCCCACGTTGACTCCCGGCCCCTCGCCAACCATCACGTTAACGCCCGTGCCCACGAACACGCCCTTGCCCACCGACACCATCACCCCGATTCCGTCGAACACGCCGCTGCCATGAAAACCGTAACGCGAGATTTATCTCGCCAGTTAAAAGCGCAGCATCCACTGATCACTGGTCACTGGACACTGGTCACCGCGCTCTTGCTCCTCGCCTCCTGCGCACCTGCCGCGCCGACAGCGGGTTCGCCCTCTCCCGCCGAATCAACCCTCAGCACGCCCGAGCCGCTTCAAGTGCGGACAGCGACTGTGCCTCCGTTGCGCTTCATCCTGCCCACGCCCGGTGCGGAGCCGATCTCGGGCTGGCGTCCGCCTCTTTACCCTGTGCCGTGGGCGGTGGCTTCGTACGATCATTTTTATTTCACGCGCCCGAACGCCGCAGATCAGGTGAATTGGCCGCTGGCAAGTTATCGTTATGGACAAATGTTTTTTGCAAACGTGGTACACACAGGCGTGGACATTGACGCGGAGGAGGGCACACCCGTTTTGGCGGCGGGAGGCGGCGTGGTGGTTTGGGCGGGTTGGGGATTATTTTCTGAGTCGCCGCTGAACAAGGATGACCCCTACGGGCTGGCCGTGGCGATTCGTCATGACTTTGGTTATAGCGGACAGGAATTATTTACAGTCTATGCACACATGTCGCGTGTGGATGTGACGCTCGGTCAGCATGTGCAGGCGGGTGAGCAAGTGGGGTTGGTGGGCTCAACAGGAAATACCACCGGCCCGCATTTGCATTTTGAAGTGCGACTTGGCGGAAATTCATTTCATCACACATACAACCCCGAACTGTGGCTGGCTCCGCCCGAGGGTTGGGGCGTGCTCGTGGGACGGCTCGAAGACCCGAAGCACGCACTGTTGCAGTTGTATGCTGTGTTTGTGACCGAGGAGACGACAGGCATCACGCGCGAAGTGCGCACCTACGGCGGCGGCGCGGTGAACTCGGACCCGTACTACCAAGAGAATCTGGTCTTGAGCGATTTGGCCGCAGGTCTGTATCGTGTGACGCTGAAATATGAAAAAATAAATTTTCAATTTTGGCTGGATATTTACCCGGGCCAGGTGAGTTACTTTACTTTTAATCCCACTGATGGATTTATCGTTACGCCGCCGCCCGTGCCTGTGTTGGATTTTTTGCCGTACACGCTGACGCCGGGAGCAGTTCGGTAGTTTGATAGTTAAGTAGTTATGTAGTTGAGTGGTTCTCAAACTATCTAACCATCCAACTACCCAACCATCAAACTATCTAAGCACCGACTCCCACAAACGTTGATATTCCCCTCTCACGCTCTCGTCCAATTGTTCGCCCAACTCGAGCGGTAAATTCAGAATTGAAATCAGGTCTTGCACATCGGCAAGATCGCGCAGGCGATGCGGAGCGGTCATGCCAGAGGCGAGTTTGAGCTCGATCAGTTTTTCGAGCGTGATGACGCGATAGCCGTCTCGGTCTTCACTAGCCGACAGTGGTTCAGGGAAAGCCACGGGTTTGGGCTTGCCGTCGCCGGGGAATTCGCCCGTGATGAGCGCCTCCACTTTGACCTGGGTCTGTGCGTCGCGAAAAGTTTTCGATGCGCCTGCAAAAGCCAGCACATAGCCTCTGCCAACCAGCCGCTCGTGGAATTTTTCCAATCCTTGCGGCGTCAGCAAAATATCCACATCCACGGTTTCGCGAGTGTAGCCAAGCAGGTTGAGCGCCATCCCGCCTATGATGGCATAGGGAATGGATTCTTCCTCCAGCGCCTGCGCGAGATGTTTCAACGTTTGATGAACTTTTCCTTCTTTCATGAAGAATTCCTCCGACTCGCGTAGAATCTCGTTCACTGGGCGAAGCTTCAATTTTGCCTGGAACTTCGAACTCACTGTGCTCATATTTCGATTATATCCCGCATCCCGCATCCCGCATCCTGTAACCACCCAACTATCCAACCACCAAACTACCCAACTAAATCCTTGACCATCAGAACATCCGTGCTATACTTGCGCAATCGTTGCTGGTAACTTAGACAAATGGAGAAAACTTATGGCACGCAAAGCAAATGCAGAAAAGAAAACGGCCGCTGGCCCAGTAATGGACGAAGGCAAGAAAGTTGTGCTCGAAAAGGCAATCGGTGACATTCTCAAACGCTACGGCGACGGCTCGATCATGCGCCTCGGCGAAGCCCACACCATGCAAACCGAAACCATCCCCACCGGCTCACTTTCCGTAGACATCGCCCTCGGCGTCGGCGGCATCCCGCGCGGACGCATCACCGAAATCTACGGCCCCGAGTCCTCGGGCAAGACCACGCTGGCGCTCACCATCATCGCCCACGCGCAGAAGGCGGGCGGCAACGCCGTCTTCGTCGACGCCGAGCATGCGCTCGACGCGGCCTACGCGCAGAAGCTGGGCGTCAACCTCGACGAGCTCCA
>VFKQ01000287.1 GCA_009885445.1 Anaerolineaceae bacterium
ACGCGCAGAGCGCGATAAAGAGGGCTTGTTGCCACCACGTAAGCGGGATGAGCGATTCAAAGTTTTGCATGCTGATGAGACTTTACCAGATTATGAAACCAATCCAGATAGCGCGTCACTTGTGCATCCAAACTGTAATGTTTTTGAGCGGCCACACATGCCTGCGCAGAGATGCGTTCGCGCAGGGCCGGATTCTGCTTGAGCAAAATGACGCGTTGCGCCAACCCGCTTGCGTCGCGCCGAGGGACGCTGAACCCGGTCTCGCCATCGCGCACTTGCTCGGGGATGCCGCCGACCGCCGTCGCAAGTGGGACCGTCGCGCAGGCCATGGCCTCCAGAATCACTGTGGGGAAATTTTCGGCATGAGCGGCATGCAGGAGCACGTCTGCGGCCTGATAGTAAAGCGCCATCACGCGCGGGTCGTCGACGAAACCCGTTTCGAGCGAGTGGGGTTGACGCGCCGATTCCGTCGCGCCGCCAATGCAAACGAAGAAGATATCTGGGTTCTCGGCGGTCAGCAATTCAATCGCGCGCGCAATCGTGGTGTAGTCTTTATAAGGATTTGTCTGCGCGCCATAATACGAAACATATATGCAAATGAACGCTGCCTCGGGCAGATTGAGGGCGCGCCGCGCCGAAAGTTTAGCGCCCGATTTGAAGATTTCCAAATCCACGCCGTTGGGGATGACTCTGCGTTCTTTCTCCTGCAAAATGGATTCGGCGACCTGCGACATTAACCACTGGCTGGGAGTAGCCACCGAAAAGTTGGAGCGCTGATAGATGCGTTTTTTGGTTTGATAATTCTCGGCGGTTCCATCCGCGCGGACGGCGGGCGGCCGTTTCAAATCGGGGCAATGTCCGCAACCGGAGAGCCAGCGGTTGCAATCCAAAAAGTGGCCGCAATGACCAGTGAAGGCCCAGGTATCGTGAAGAGTCCACACAATGGGGATGTGTTTGCCGAGTTGTTCAAAGGCGCGCAGATCGAAGTAATCGCCGTGCAGGTTGTGGGCGTGGACCACGTCTGGTTTCCAGTCACCCGCCAGGAGGGCGCGCGAGGCGGGGTAGTTGAAGTCTTCGATGCCGCGCAGGCGATCCCTCCAGCGTTGGGGAAATGCACTGCGCCTGAGCCAGTCGATCAAACGGAATTTGCCGCGGAACGAATCGCGCGCGCTGATTTGTTTATCCATGCCCGCCAATGGCCGAGACCAGAAGTTTGTGTTTTGATACGCGTCAAGGGGAAAAACATTATCATCCGCACCGCGTTTGTAGCGCACAAACATTCTGGCATCGTGGCCCGCGGCGCGATAGGCGCGCAGTAAATCGCTGGCAACCTTTTCGGCGCCGCCGCCTTTATCATACGTGTTGAGCAGTAGAATGTTCATTTTTGGTCGCGCGCCTTTGCAATTTTTGTCTTGATGAAACGGCGAGATCGCTCGGGAAAAAAAGAGAAGAGCCATTGCCCAAAAACCAACATGCTCCACACGAGAGGTCCTGCCAGCTTTAGAACAAATCTGCCAACAAAGTATGCGGGGGAATCTAAAAGCAATTCGATATCATCTGTGCTCCTAAGTTGTACAGATTCTAGACGCCCATCCTGAATATCTTTCCACATTGCTTCAGCCTGTGGTGGATGAGTGCCTGAATATCTTTCCAGCCAGCTTGGGTATTGATAGACATTATGCACGCGATATCGATTTTCCAGTTTTCCATAATTCCGTTTCGCCCATAAGCCCATCCTAGGGAATGCCCCCCAGGTAACATTACTATAATAAAGGCTTTTATCGCTGACGTTGCGGGGGAATACCAGGGAGTAGTGATAGAGAAATATGCCCTTCTTATTCAATTGGCGCGGGCCGATCCAACCGTGCTTGCGTAAATCATTACCATTTTCATCCAAAACAGTGGGGGGACGATGAGTTGCGTAAGAGAAATCGGGGCGCCAGCGAAATGCGCGATGAAACACTTCGCCTTGCCACTGGCGCAAATACCAACCGTCCACAAAATAATTCATCCCTCCCCAAAATTGAATTTGTTTAAAAGAGACGGCGTTTGTATCGGGCGAAAACAGGATGTTTTCGCAGATCCAGGCCATATCTTGCGGCATGTAAAATTCATCCACATCCACCTGCCAAAGCCAGTTGCCAGTGGCGCGTTTGGCATAAGCCTGGCTTTGTTCGTGTTTTTCGCCGGGCCAGAAGCCATTGGAATATCCTTCATCTTCAGCAGTCACAATCTGGATTTTGCCCTGCGGATCTTCATGCTGTTTGAATTGCCGCAACGTTTCTAAAGTGCCATCCGTGGAATGTCCGTCTGTTGTGGCAATGGCGTGGGCGTGCGGGCTGGCTCCCTCCACAACGATGATCTGATGCGCGAAGGGATACAGCGCGCGCAGGTTGTATTTGATGAATGGCTCACCGTTCAAAACGATCATGCCGAAGGTGATGCGGGGAGTGGCTGTCATCTCTTGATTGCATCCACGATGAGGGACGTGTATTTGAGCTGTCCATTTTGATTGCGCGCATCGAAGCGCGCAGAACGCGAAATATGTCCCGTTTGTGAATCCCAATCCGCCGCGTGGAATTTTCCTGTCTCATCGAAATATTCCAGAAAGCGCGGTTCGAATCCCGCCTTGCGTAATAGCGCCTCTAATGATTTGTAAGTGTATAGGATTTTGTGATCCTGCGCGCCCGCACCCGTGCCGCCCGGGCGAACATGCTCGCGATAAACAGGATCAGGATGAAGCCCGTCGGGAACGGCGACACGAAGATAGCCATCTTTTTTTAGAAACTCAAAACATAAACGTGCCGCTTGCAATCCAGCGGACTCGCTCAGATGTTCCCAGACGTGCTCGGCGAGCAGGGCGTCTATCGAGTTTGGTTTGAAATAGATTAACCAATCCGACCGTTCGAGCATGTTCAATGTGTCAATGTCGGAGGCTATCCATCCCGAGTAAGATGTGCGGCCTGCGCCAATCACAAGCCGGCGCGGAGAGCGGCGTGTATACAGCCAAAGGAGAAAACGTTTGAGATTGCGTCTTAGTTTTGTCATGGTCAGCAACTTTATTTTCCGCGCAATATTATATTCAACGAGTGGACGCGCTCCTTGATAAAGGCTCGATCGCGTTGAGAGAGGAAACCCAGACCGTATAGGCTCGCCAACCAACCGGCAAGAAGCGCGGCGGAGAAGAGCGCATCTTGCGTGACCGCGAGCGTCGGACGAAAAATGCTTGCCAGGCAAAGCGCAATTGTGGGGATCAGCAAAATCCGCCAGCGATTGAATTCATATTCCAGCGGATACAATTTCTTGCTGAAATAATATGCGCCACCAGCCATAACCATGTAGGCCGTGAGTGTGCTGATCGCCGCAACCATAAAACCATAACGCGGGATGAGCGCAAAGTTAATCAGGAGGTTTATCAGCGCGGCGCTCCATGAAATGAGAGCAATATACCCCGTCTTCTTTATATAGTGAAGCGAATAAGACAGGATGTAATACACCTGCGCAAAGATTCCTGAAAGCGCCACCCACGCGGCCACGGCTTCTGCGCCGCGATACGCGTCGGGGAGAATCCAGCCGATGAGGTGATGCAGGCCAACCGTCAACGCGATGGCGATGGCGCTGATTGCCAACAGCAGGTAGGTGGCCGCATCCGTCGCTTGGCGCGCGTTCTCTCCGTCTGTGCGCGAGGCGTAAAAGACTGGGAACCAGGCATTCGTGGCCGCCTCCGCCGCGTTTTGCACGATCGTGCCGAGAGTATATCCAATAGAGTAGATGCCCACTTCGGCAAGTGTGACCCAGCGTTGCAGAATCAAACGATCTGAGAGCATCAGAATCCAACCTGCAAGCCCATGAACAAAAAGAGGCAGGGAGTAACGAAAGATGGCGCCGAGACGCGTCAGCGAAAAGCGCGGCGGATACCAACGCAGAGTTTGCGTAATATATACCAGCGCAAAAACGAGACTCGAAATCAGATTGCCCCATAACAATCCCAGCACGCCCAGCCTGGCGAAGACAACCAGCGTGACGGCGATGGAATGGAAGAGCAGTGCCTGCCCAAGATTGAAGAGCAAATATTTTCCCGCTTGTTCGCGACTGCGCAGGACCATCAACGGGATGATCGAAAACATTGAGAAGTAGGCGGCCCATACCGTCAGGCGCATGGTCGGCGCATAGGCCACACCCGGCGTGATAAAAGCAAAAATCTGCGCGCCGAATTTTTCGAGCGGCAGAAGAATTAGCAGTGGAACAACTGTGAGAAAAACAAAAATTGTGCCGAGCGATTCGGCGCGTTCGCTTTCGTCGCGGGCGTCGAAATAAAAGCGCCCAACCGCCATCAACATTCCAAAGGGCAGGGCGATATTCAAGAAAAGCCCAATCGAATTGCTCAAGCCCCAAATGCCATAATCAGCGGGCGAAAGATGGCGCGTATAAAGAGGCAGAAGGACGAACCCGATGGAACGCAGAATCAGGTTGCCCACAAAAAACAGCGCGGTGCGATTAAGAATTTGTCTCATGGTTTGACTGCAAATCAAGTATCTCCCACGCCGGTGTGATTTCAATTACAGGAAAGTTACAGATTGGCCCACAGGCGACATGCTCAGGGAGGGCGAACCCGCTTCGGGCGCGGCGTGAGGCGATGTCCTGAGCTTGTCGAAGGGCGGGTTGCCCTCCCGAGGCAGAATCAAGTCTGATAGGGTTTGAGAGTCTCGCCTCGTAGAATAGTCTTGAACAGGAGACTATTATGGAAATTGCGAAACATTGGCGACTCAAACAACAACGTTACGCCCTGGTGGGCGAGGTGTGCCCGCACTGCGACGCGAAGATTTTTCCGCCGCGTGACGTGTGCCCCGAGTGCCATCACGAAGCGAAGGAACTGTTCAATTTCAGCG
The DNA here is from genome assembly GCA_009885445.1 of Anaerolineaceae bacterium. Lineage (GTDB taxonomy): Bacteria > Chloroflexota > Anaerolineae > Anaerolineales > Villigracilaceae > Denitrolinea. The sequence goes on from VFKQ01000287.1 coordinate 4,890, forward strand.
GCAAGGGCGAGGTGTACTCGTTCACGACCGTTTACGACGCGCCCAGCGGATACGAAGCCAACGCGCCTTACACAGTTGCGCTGGTGAAGCTGGCCG
>VFKQ01000285.1 GCA_009885445.1 Anaerolineaceae bacterium
CCATGGCTTTGACCTCCGCCGAGATTTGTCGCAGAGTCTTCTGGTCAGTGTCACGCACCACGACGGTCGTCAACCCGCCGGGGACAGTGACTGCCACGCCGACGTTGACGTGTCCAAACTGGATGACTTCATTTCCTTTGATCGTCGCGTTCAAATTGGGGAACTGGCGTAATGTCAGCGCTACACCTTTGAGAACAAAATCGTTGACCGAAACTTTTTCGTTATCGGCCATCATCATGTTGACCTGCCGTCGCGCGTCGAGCAATGCTTCCATTTTATATTCGTGCGTCACATAAAAATGCGGCACGTTTTGTTTTGACTCGACCAGTCTGCGCCCGATGGCCTGGCGGAGTTTTGTTGTTGCGATAACTTTGTCTTCGGGTGCGGTAATTGGTAATTGATAATTCGTTTGCGCGGACTGACGACTAATCACTGATGACTGATCACTGATCACTGATGACTGACCACTGGTTAAAGCCGCTTCCACATCCTTGCGCACAACACGTCCGTGCGGGCCGGTGCCATGCACAGACGCGAGATTCACATTATTATCGCGCGCAATCTTCTTCGCCAGCGGACTCGCTTTGAGCGGACCAGAAGTCAGCGGCGCAGAGGCCGCTTGGACAGAAGCCGCCACGGGCGCGGCCTGTACCGCAGTCTCCGACTTTCGACTTTCGACCTTTGACTGATTACTGATCACTGATGACTGACCACTGATAACTTCCCCGGCGACTCCAACCACCGCAATCGGCGCGTTGACCGGCACCATCGTGCCCTGCTCGACGATGTGTTGCAGAACCACGCCCGCCGCAGATGACTCAACTTCGACGGTGGCTTTGTCGGTTTCGATTTCGGCGAGCACATCGCCTTTGTTAATTTTGTCGCCCACTTGTTTCGCCCAGCGCACGAGCAAACCCTCGGCCATGTCGAAGCCCAGCTTGGGCATTGAAATTGTTTCGGCCATTACTTCAACACCTCTTGCGCGGCGGCCACGATGTCGGCCACTTGCGGGAGCGCGGATTGTTCGAGCGCGCGGTTGTAAGGGAGCGGCACTTCTTTTTGCGCCACGCGCAGAATCGGCGCGTCGATGTAATCGAATGCCTCTTCGTACATGCGGCTGACAATTTCTGCGCCGACGCCGTAAGACTTCCAACCTTCTTCAACGACGATGGCGCGATTCGTTTTCTTGAATGATTCTAAAACGGGTTCCATGTCGAGCGGACGAAGTGTGCGCAAATCCACGATCTCAGCTTCGATACCTTGCGCAGATAATTCTTCGGCGGCCTTCATCGAAAGTTCGAGTCCTTTGCAATACGTGACGATGGTTAAATCTTTGCCCTCACGTTGCACTTTGGATTTACCAATCGGGATTAA
>VFKQ01000222.1 GCA_009885445.1 Anaerolineaceae bacterium
GCCACGCCCCGATTGAGTAAGCGGCATTATAGCCGTGTTGTGTGGTTTTGGCAATAAAGGTTTTTGATTTTTCAAATCAGTCGCAAAAGTCCCGGCTTGTTTTGTTTAAGCGGAGTCGCCAGCGTGGAGTTATTAAATGGAATTTAATAAAGCTGGAATCTTCTCCTTAATCTCATCCCTCACCGCGCGAAAAACATTTAGCACTTCCTGCTCCGTTCCTGTCGCTTGGGCGGGGTCGCGGAAGCCGAGGTGGACTTTGCGTCCCTGGCCGAGCCAGAGGGGGCAGGATTCGTTTGCGTCGTCGCAGAGGGTGACGACGAGGTCGAAGGTTTGGTTGCGAAATTCGTCAGCGTGTTTGGAGCGTCCCTCGTGGGCTAACCCGCTTTCGGCGAGGACTCGAAGCGCGAGGGGGTGGACGAATCCGGTGGGTTGAGTCCCCGCTGAAAACGCCCGCCATTCCAAGTCGGAATAACGGGCGTTGACAATTGCTTCGGCCATTTGGGAGCGGCACGAGTTCGCAGTACAAAGAAAGAGAACCGTGCGCGGGGTCATCGCGATTCTTGTTCGTCCCAGGTGGTTTGGATTTCTTTGATTTCGCCGGTGACGGTGAAGATGGTGCGTTCGCAGATGTTGGTGACGCGGTCGGCCATGCGCTCGAGGTTGTGCGCGGCCCACAAGAGCATGTTGGCGCGTTCGATAACTTTGGGGTCTTGAATGATGAAGGTCATCAGCTCGCGATAAATTTGATTGTAGAGCGCGTCCACTTCGTCGTCTTCGTTGGGGATGGCGAGGGCGGACTCGGCGTCTTCGTTGACGAAGGCGGTGAGCGCGCGGTGGAGCATGTCGTTGGCTTTGAGGGCCATGCGCGGCAGGTCGATGAGCGGTTTGAGCAATGGCTCGTCGCCCATGCGGATGTTGATGGTGGCGATGCCTTTGGCGTAATCGCCCATACGTTCGAGTTCGGATGCCACGTCTAGCATGGAGGCCAGCAGACGCAGGTCGCGGGCCATGGGTTGTTGTTTGGCGATAAGAATCATGCACTGATTCTCAATGGCGAAACGCTTTTCGTTGATCAGGCGGTCCTGTTCGTAGATGTGACGCGAGGCTTTGAGGTCGCGTTTTCTAAGCGACTCCATCGCGTCGGCCATGGCTTGTTCGACCATGCTACCGAGTACGAGGATTTCGTCCTTGACTTGTTGCAATTCGTTTTCGAAAGTTTTTCTAAGCATGAGTGCATCTCCTGGGTGATTGTCGGCTGATTATACATAGTTCCAAAAAACTCATCCAAACCTGCCGGTCACATAATCTTCGCTGTGTTTGTTTATGAGACAGAGTTCAGGCCGCTTTGTACGGACTAAGTTTCCCCTGCTCATCCGCCTGAAAGATAAGCAGGTCGGGCATGGGGAAATGTTTAGGGTTGGTAGTGACGAGAACCAGCCCGTGTTGCAGGGCGGTCGCGGCGATGATGGCGTCGGCATCCCCCAATGTAATTCCACGCGAACGCCAGGAGCGGATTAATTCTCCAGCCTGGTCGGCAATTTCGCTGGTCACATCCAATGCCTCAAATGAGTTGAGAAGATTGAAAGTAGACTCCCGCTCCCGATCGCGCATGCCGCGCAGCACTTCAAAACGAGTCATCGTGGAAACAAAAAGATCGGCTTCATCCGCCAATCGCTCAGTCAGGCTGGAATATCCCGATTGATTTCGCAAATGGAGAATCGGTATTCCCGAATCGAACAGGTAATCAGGCACGATTTTCCCCCCATTCTTTGGAAAAGTCGCGTGTGAACCCTTTGCGTCCTTCCTCAATCCACCGATTCACATCCTCGAAAGTTGCGAGTTCGGGATGGTCTTCATCCTTCCACGCTCCCGCGGAGGCTTTCAAGGCGGCTTTGAGTTTGCGGCGGCGTATCTCGCGTGCCAGCACCTCTTCCACGAAGCGCGTCCGTTCGCGGGCGGGGACGGTGCGACGCAAATCATCCATAACGGATTTGGTGATATACAGGTTCATTCGTTCTTTTACGGTTCGCATGGTGTCAATCCTTTGCACTAAGTATTTGCACTCTCATTATACACTGCAAACTAGCGCATTAGCCAAACCTGCCGGTGACGTAGTCTTCGGTGCGTTTGTCACGCGGGTTGGTGAAGATCAATTTGGTCTCTGAAAATTCGATCATCGTGCCCGAGCGCGAATCGCCCGTTAACATCATCATGGCTGTGTAATCGGAGACGCGCGCGGCCTGTTGCATGTTGTGCGTGACGATGATGATGGTGTATTTCTGTTTAAGTTCCTGCATCAATTCTTCGATGCGCAAAGTGGAGATTGGGTCAAGCGCGGAGGCAGGCTCGTCCATCAGAATGATCTCGGGCTGGATGGCGATGGTGCGCGCGATGCACAGGCGTTGTTGTTGTCCGCCCGAAAGTTCGTAGGCGCTCTTCTTTAATTTATCTTTCACTTCGTCCCACAACGCCGCACTGCGCAGGGACTGCTCGACGAGATCATCCATGTCGCCTTTGAAGCCGTTGATGCGCGCGCCCCAGGCGATGTTTTCGTAGATGGATTTGGGGAACGGATTTGGTTTTTGGAAAACCATGCCAATCTTGCGGCGTACTTCCACGGGGTCAATGTCTGCGCCGTAGAGATTCTGTCCGTGTAGAAGTATTTCGCCGGTGACGTGACTGCTGGGCACAAAATCGTTCATGCGGTTGAAGGCGCGCAGGAGCGTGGACTTTCCGCATCCCGACGGGCCGATGATGGCGGTGATTTTGCGCGACTCGATGTTGAGGTTCACGTCTGTGACGGCTAGGAAATTCCCGTAAAAAATGGAAAGGTCTTTGGTGGTGATGGTGTGTTCGGGTGGGTTATTTTGCATGGTTTATCCAATCTCGATTTTCAAACACGAAGGGCACAAAGTACACAAAGGTGAAGGCTTGGTTTTCCTTCGTTGACTTCGTGTCCTTTGTGTTTAATTTAGTATTTCCTCTGAAACCGATTGCGCAACAAAATCGCGGCGGCATTCAGCGAGAGCAATAAAATTAGCAACACAATGATCGACGCGGCGGCGATGGCGTGGAATTCGGGTTGCGCGCGCGTCGTCCACTGATAGATTTGAATCGGCAGGGCGGTGAATTTGGAGAACGGCCCGCTCGGGTCCACGCTGATGAACGTGGATGCGCCGACCACGATCAGCGGAGCCGTCTCGCCGAGTGCGCGCGAGAGGGCCAGAATACTTCCCGTCAAAATGCCTGGTAGCGCGTTCGGCAAAACGTGATGCCAGACCGTCTGCCAACGCGTGGCGCCCACGCCGAAGGAGGCCTGTCGCAACGAGTCGGGTACCGCCTTGATGGCCTCCTGCGCGTTGATGATGATCAGCGGCAGGACGAGCATGCCCATCGTCAGACCAGCGGAGAGGACTGTGCGGCCGTTCGAATCTATGACGCCGAACGCGGCCCCGCTGGTGAGGGGTTCGAGCAAGCGGACGAAAATCGCCAGCCCGAGCATTCCATACACAATGCTCGGCACTCCCGCAAGGTTATTGATGTTGGTCTGGATGATTTTCGTCAACCAGTTTTTAGACGCGTATTCCTGTAAATAAATTGCCGCGCCTGTACCAACCGGTAACGCGAACAGGATGGCAATGCCCACCAACCAAAGCGACCCAAGGATTGCCGTGCGCACGCCCGCGAATTCTGCCCGCGATGACATGGGCGACGAAAGGAACTGCGGCGTCAGCCACGAGCGGAACTCAAGTTGCGCGTCGGGATATTTGTGTGTCGCTTCGGCGCGAATTTCGGCGGCATGTAAAAAGGAATCTGTCATTGACCAGATTTGCTTCGTATCAATTTGGAGCAGGCGTTCGAGGAATAGTGAGTACAGGTCTGCATGCGAGCGCGAGGCCATCGGCTTTTCATTGTCCAGTTTTTTGAACGCGCCCGCAGAGAGATTGGACTGAAGAATCGAAAGCAGTTCATCTTTGCCCAACTCATTCAGTGGTGTGGAGCTGAACTCTGTGGGATCGTGTTTGTATTCGTAGGCCACGTAACCAAACGCGCCGTCAGCAACGGTGTAGAGCAAGGTCATCAGGCTGAGGATGGCAATCAACAATGCGGACAGAAACACCATTTGCCATAATGAAGCGCTGCGGTAACGGGCATTGAGTGCGCGGCGGAAGGATGGGCCTTCGGGGAAATTGTCAGTTTGTGGGTTATTCATATTTCTCCCTAAATCTTTCAACCACGCGCTGACTGATCAGATTCAATACCAGCGTCACGAGAAATAACATCAACGCGATGGCGAACAAACTGTTGTAGTCTATCGAGTTGTAACTGAGGTCGCCGCCGCTGATGCGGGCGATGTGGCCGGTCATCGTTTCGGCGGCCTGAAAGGGGTTGAAGGTGAAATTTGGTCCCGCGCCTGCCGCGACCGCGACGATCATCGTCTCGCCGACGGCGCGCGAGATGCCGATAATGAAGGCCGCTCCAACGCCTGAAAGCGCGGCGGGCAAAACGATTTGCAGACTGGTTTCAAATTTTGTCGCGCCCATGGCGTAGGCGGCTTCACGCAGGGAGCGCGGCACGGCGCTGAGCGCGTCTTCGCTCATGGAGGAGATCAGTGGCAGAATCATGATGCCCATGACGATGCCTGCTGAGGCCATGTTGTAAACCTGCACCTGTTCGCCGAAAATATTTTGCAGGAGCGGCGTCATGAATAGCAGGGCGAAATACCCGTAGACGACGGTGGGGATTCCGGCCAGAATCTCGAGAATGGGTTTTAACGCTGAACGCGTTTTGGGGGAGGCGTATTCACTTAGAAACAGGGCCGCTGAAAGCCCGAGGGGGAGCGAGACGAGCATGGCGATACTGCTGGTGACAAGAGTCGATGTGACGAGGGGCCAGATTCCGAATTGTCCGATTCCAGGTTGCCACTTTGTCCCGCCGAAAAACTTGGCGAAGGTCACCTCGGGCGAGCCGAAGAATAACCAGGCTTCCTTGCCAAGTACATAGACGATGGCCAGCGTGGTGAAAATGGATAAAACCCCCGCCAGGAATAGCAGGGATTGAATCAGGCTTTCGCCGATGCGCGGCTTTTTGGTGAGGTCAAAAGGTGGATTCATTTAATCTTTTAAATACGAGGGACACAAAGTACACAAAGGGGCGGAAGGGTTTCCTTCGTGACCTTCGTGTACTTTGTGTTTAAGAATTACAGACCGAGCGCAGACATCCACGCGGCGAGGGCGGCTTCGAGTTCCGCGGCGGGGGCGGGGAAGTAGCCCACGTCGAGGACATTGTCGTTGACCATCGTCAGATAGAAGTAGATGAAGGCGGCCACCTGGGGCTTGTCTTGCATGACCTTCGCATCAGAGTAGATAAACAGCGGGCGGGAGATCGGGTAGGTGCCGTCGTTCACAGTCGCTTCGGAGGGCGCAACGCCTTCCACGGCAACGGCTTTCAACGCGCCTTGATTCTCGTTGTAGTAGGCGAAGCCAAAGTAACCAATGGCGTACTTGGAACCTTCGACGCCTTGCACGAGCACATTGTCATCTTCAGAGAACTGGCCGCCAGAGCCAAGCAATGCGGCTTCACCAGCGACGAGGTCGGCTTTGCCATCTACGTTGAGGTAGAGGGGGGCAACGATCACTTCGTTGAAGTAGTCGAAGGTGCCGCTATCTGCGCCTGGGCCGTAGACTACAATTGCCTCGGCGGGGAAGGAGGAGTCTACTTCGTTCCACATCGTGTATTGGGCAGTGAAGATCTTGCCAAGTTGTTCCTTGGTCAGGGCGGTAACGAAGTCATTATCTGCGCTGACGACGACCGTCAGCGCATCGGTGCCGACGCGGAAGGCAATCGGGGTGCGGCCAATCGCGGCGCAGGCTTCCACTTCGCTATCCTTGATCTTGCGCGAAGCGTTGGCAATGTCGGTCTCGCCTTTGGTGCAGAAGCGCTCGAAGCCGCCGCCAGTGCCGATGCTATCCACGGTGATGTTGCCGGTGTAGCCTTCCTGTTGGAAAAGCTCGGCCATGCGCTCGGAGAGCGGGAAGACCGTGGAGGAACCAGCGGTGATCACGTCGCCGGTCACATTGCCGGGCATGTACATTTCCATCGGGTCAATGGTGGGGGGGACGGTGGTCGCAGAGACCTTGGTAGGCGCGGCGACAGTGGGGGGAACCACGGTGGTCGCGGGGGCGCAAGCGGCCAGAGCCAGGCTCAGGGCCAACAGCGCAAACAGGGACGAACGTACAGTTTTGGTCATTTCTTTTTTCTCCTTTAGGGTTGTCATGGCAGTATCTTATCAATACCCTCTTAATGCCATTGGAAGAGCAGGTTAACGTCTGGTAAACAAAACCTCCTGCACAGGC
>VFKQ01000205.1 GCA_009885445.1 Anaerolineaceae bacterium
CCCCGTCGCTTTGAGCGACTCGGCCGGGGTGAACGCCGCATGCCCATACACGCGCATGCCCGCGCGGACGGCGGCTGTAGCGCCTGGCACGCTGTCTTCGACGACGATGGAGCGGCTGGGATGCACATTGAAAGCCCGAGCCGCTTCGAGGAAGACATCCGGCGCGGGTTTGGGGCGCGGGACTTCCAGTCCGCTGAAAATTTTGTCGCCGAAGAAATGAGTCAAGCCGCTGAGTTTGAGTCGCAAAATAATTTCGGCGCGGCTTCCGTTGGAGGCGACGCAAGCGGGCACAGTTAAACTTTCGAGCAGTGCATGAATGCCGGCGATGGGTTGCACTTCGCGTTGGGTGAGCGCGGTCATGTGCTCATCGAAAACATCCATGAAGTTTGCGGGCGCGGACCAACTTAATTTTTGCTCGGCCATGCGCATGCGATTGATGATGGTTTCGCCGGCCATGATGTGCAGATATTCGTCCGCGTTGACGGCGTGTCCGTGCTCGGACAAAATTTGGACGAAGACACTATTTGCCAGCGGCTCGGTGTTCACCAGCACGCCGTCGCAATCGAAGATGAGGAGGTCGTAGGATTTTGTTTTCATAGGGGCGGGATTATAACGCGTCGGTTTTAGATTTGTTGCGTGGGTGATTGCCATCAAAGCAATGAAAAACCTTGGCCACGGATTACACCGATTTTCACAGATTGTTTAAAAATCCGTGGTAATCAGTGTAATCCGTGGCAAAAAATGTCATATCGTTTTGCAAAAAAAAATCTCCCGCGCAATGCGGGAGATTGATGAATGACGGCGAAACTAAACCTTCTTGAATTCAGTGACCAATTCTTGCATCACTTTCTTTGCGTCACCAAAAAGCATCTTGGTGTTCGGCTCGTAGAAGAGCGGATTTTCGATGCCAGCGAAACCGGTGGCCATCGAGCGCTTCATGACGATGACGGTCTTGGCTTTGTCCACATCAATGATGGGCATGCCGTAGATGGGACTGCCTTTGTCGGTGCGCGCGGCGGGGTTGACCACGTCGTTCGCGCCGATGACGATGCACACGTCCACGGTGTCCATGCTCGGGTTGATGACTTCCATTTCGAGCAGTTGGTCATACGAAACATTGGCTTCCGCGAGCAAAACATTCATGTGACCGGGCATGCGTCCCGCCACGGGGTGAATCGCATACTCCACTTTGATGCCCTGTTTTTCCAACTCGTCACCCAATTCACGCACGGCATGTTGCGCCTGTGCCACGGCCATTCCATAACCCGGCACGATGACCACGCGCTCGGCTTGCTCAAGCACAAACTTGGTATCTTCAATGCCAAAGCGTGTGATAGGACGCGTCTCTGCCAACCCCGCAGTATTAACTTGTGGCGAACCGACTGCGCCGAAGAGCACGTTGGCGAACGAGCGGTTCATGGCCTTGCTCATCACGATGGACAGGATGAAGCCCGAAGCGCCGTCCAGCGAACCAGCGATGATGAGCACTTTGTTGTCGATGGCGAACCCGGTTGCGGCGGCGGCCAGACCCGCGTAAGAATTCATCAGCGAGATGACGACGGGCATATCCGCGCCGCCAATGGGTAGCACGATAAAGATGCCGATCGCCAGCGACAGTCCGATCATCACGTAAAACATGGCGCTGTTGGTGGGGTTGAAGATCAAGTAAACGAATATGCCCACTGCAATAAGGAAGGACAGAATGTTGACGAAGTTCTGTCCTTTGTAAGTGACGGGCGAGCCGCTGATCATTTCACTTAATTTGCCGAAGGCCATCAAACTGCCGGTGATGGTCAGCGCGCCGAAGAGCACTTCAAAACCGAGCGCGGCCATCAGAGCCTGAGAAATCTCGCCATGCTTGCTCAGCGCGATAAATTCGTTGACGCCCACCAGCACCGCGGCCAGCGCGCCGAAGGCATGCGAGAGGGCGATGCGTTGCGGCATGGCCGTCATGGGCATAAAGATGGCCATGGCCGCGCCGATGGCCGAGCCGACGACGATGCCGACAATAATAAAATCCCAGGTGAGAATCTTGCCACTGACCAGCGTGCCGACGACGGCCAGCAACATGCCCACTTCGGCATAGTGCATGCCGCGCCGCGCAGTCTCGGGGTGCGAGAGTCCCTTAAGGCCGAGGATAAACAGGATGGCAGAAATGAGATAGACGATCTCGGTGAGGTAGGTGAAATCCATGATTATTTCTCTTTCTTCTTGAACATCTTCAACATACGTTCGGTAATCATGAATCCGCCGACGACGTTAATCGTGGCGGCAGTGACGGCGATCAGCCCAAGAATCCGGGCGGTGCTGTCATCGCTTCCGGCGGCCACCAGCGACCCGACCAGCGAGATGCCCGAGATGGCGTTTGTGGCGGACATGAGCGGCGTGTGCAAGGTGGGCGTCACTTTGCGGATAATCTCAAACCCGACGAACCCGGCGAGGATGAGAATGTAGATAAGTTCGATTGACATGCTGTCTCCTGATGAAGAGTTGAATAACTCTGATTATTTCTAGCCACGTGACAGTTTGTTTCAAAGATACTCTGGTGGTCGAGTAGGCGGTGGGTTTCGATACGCAAAGAACGCTACTCAACCACCGCCGCCGTATCGAGACCACGAAAAGTGAAATTGGCCGTAGTGTGGTCTCGATACGCCCCGAGAAGATCGCTCGGGGCTACTCGACCACCGTTTTCTTGAAAGTGTCAGGCGAGTAGTTTATTTCTTGTCCGGTGCAAACGTCGGGTGGACGATTTTTCCGGCGTGGGTGATCAGACATCCCTGAATAATCTCGTCGTCGAGTTTCAGGTCAAACTGGTTCTTTTCGACATTCCAGAATTCGTCCAGCAAGTTGTAAAGATTGTTGGAATACATCAGGCTCGCATTCATGGCCACGCGCGCGGGCAGATTCTTCATGCCAATGATTTTCACGCCGTTCACTTCGACAATTTTTCCCGCCACAGAACCTTCGACGTTGCCGCCACTTTCCACGGCCAGGTCCACGAGCACACTGCCGGGTTTCATCGCGGCGACCATGTCTTTGGTGACGATGACTGGCGCTTTGCGTCCGAAAAGTTGGGCAGTGGTGATGACCACGTCCGCCGCCGCGCAGTATTGCTTCATCACTTCGCGTTGCTTCTTTAATTGCTCTTCGGTCAGCGCCTTGGCGTAACCTTGCGCGGTTTGGCCGGTCTCGCCGAGGTCAATTTCGACGAATTTTGCGCCGAGAGAGAGCACGTCACTTTTTGCAACCGCGCGGGTGTCGAAGGCGTCCACCTTCGCGCCGAGGCGACGGGCAGTGGCGATGGCTTGCAGTCCCGCCACGCCCGCGCCGATAATGAAGACCTTCGTCGGTTGGATGGTGCCCGCCGGAGTCATCATCATCGGGAAGATTTTCTGAATATTGTCCGCGGCAACCACCACGGCCGCATAGCCCGCCAAGCTGGCCTGCGAACTGAGCGCGTCCATTTTTTGGGCGCGGGTGGAGCGCGGAATCATTTCCATGGATATGGCCGAGACGTTTTTCTTGGCCATGTCTGTGATTAACTTTTTCTCGTTGAACGGGTCGAGGAAGCTGATGTGGATGGCGTTCTTCTTTAACAGCGCCAGATCTTTGGTCTCAGGCTTGCGTAAGCGCAAAACCACGTCACCGGTTGCAAAAAGCTTCTTGCGGTTCTTTTCAATGACCGCGCCCGCTTTTTTATAGTCCGCGTCGCTGATGCCGAGCGTGGCGCCGAGACCGGCTTCCACGTAGACTTTTGCGCCCTTCTTGACCAATTTTTCAACGCTGACAGGCAGTAACGGGACGCGCGATTCAACGGTCGGGTTTTCTTTCGGGATGACGATATTCATGTATTTTTCCTGAGATGAGAATGGATGTAAAAAATAAAATTGCCCGTGCTCAATTCGTGCGCGAGTTTACCATAAGGGATAGGGCATTGGCAAACCTGAGCGCCGAGGAGTGACGAATTGCGTAGGAATTATGTGATTTATGACCATGGATGTGTCGCGATGACCTGCCGAAGGTGCCCCCGAGAAACCATGATTAATCATGACCGCTGTCCTCGCAATGAGTGAGGAGGACAACGGGGCAGGTGAGATTTGTCAGGTTTTCTTAAATTCAATCTCGCGAAGAAAAATCTCTGTCAACTCTTTCGGCGAGCGGACGATAAACTCCGCGCCCGCTCTGCGCAACATGTCCACGCTTTGATGCCCCCAACTGACGCCGATGCTTTTTGCCGAGGCTTCGTTTGCAAAACGCATGTCGCTGGCCGAATCGCCGACCATGAACACGTCTTCGCCCTCAGATGAAAATTCCTCGCGCGCCCGTGAGATTTTTTCAGCCTTCGAGCCGGGTAGGTCAATGCCATAAATCGAGCGGAAGCAATCTGCCAGTCCGTGCTTGGCGAGGAAGAGTTTCACGTTTTGCGCCGAATTGGTGGTGACAATGCCCAGCGCATGCTTTGCCGATAAGTCCCTGAGCACA
>VFKQ01000342.1 GCA_009885445.1 Anaerolineaceae bacterium
ACTCAGGCGGGATATCTGCGCGGGTGAGGATGCCCACTTTAATGGGATTCGGCGACTGCCCGCGCATCTCGCGCTCCCGCCGCCACGCCTCATCGCGGACCGTTAGTTTGGGCGCCTCACCGAGCAGCGTTTTACCCCCGATCATGATCGCGTCCGCCCCCGCGCGCAGACGGTCTACGCGCGCGCGATCCTGCGCCGAGGAAATGGCCGCGCCACGGCGCTCGAAGGTGTCTATTTTGCCGTCCGCTGTAACGGCGACGTTGATGAAAACAAATGGTTTCATTGTTTGATAGTTGCGTAAATAGTAATTGGTAATTGGGTTGGTGACTATAAGGCTGGAGGATGGTTTTGGCATTGGAGCCAAAGGGAGGATTGATGAAAGTCTGATGGATAAAAATAGACCCGTTTTCTCGCCCTTGGCGGAAAGCGGGTCCATTGGATGGCGCAGATGTTAACCCTTTTTATGAGACTGGGCGTAAATCCGTAATGCCGCGGCAAGGAACTCTTGAGAATGGTCTCCCTGCGCTTGGAACCATTGCGCCACTTCAGGTTCCACTTCCACAGTCAGCGCCACTTTACCCTTCGGCATACGCCATTTTGCAGACTCGAAAAATTTCTCGGTCAATGGGGAAATGTCCGAAGTGTCTATCATGTCGTCCGTCAGGGCGTCAAAGCGATCCAAATTGGTTTTTGTATTTTTGTTCATATTTTTTACGCTCATCGTTGGTTGCCTTTCTAAAAGAAACAACCCTTATCGTATCTTCGTCGGGTTCAGTAAACACAAGTACAACAACGCGGTCATCCATCAGTCCGATGCTAATCCAGCGATCCTCGCCATATTCTTTTCGCTCATCCAGGGCCGCCAGCATGGGTAACTCAAAAACCTTGTAACTGTCAGCAAAATCCAAGCCGTGCTTTTCAATATTAATCTCGTTCTTGCGCCTGTCCCAGACGAGTTTCATAAGCAAAGTATAGCCTTAACTGAAATACGTTGCAAGTACCTTTTAATGCGCGTTCTGAAAATACGCCGCAATCAAATCAGAGATGTCTGCGGATGTATGTTGGCGCGCGATGGCGAAGAAGTCATTTGCTGTGGCGCGGCGGTGCGACATTTGCGCGGCGTAGTCTTTGATAAATTTATAAAAGTCGTCGTCGCCCATGCGCACGCGCAGGTCTTCGATGAAGGTGGCGCCGTTCAAGTAAACCGCGTTGGTGTAATCGCGGAATGAAGTGGCGTCGTAGATTTGCATGTCCACGTAACCGTTGGGGCCAAAATAATTCACGCGGAACTGCCACCACCAGTCTAATTGCGTGGGGCTGGTGTATTCAAAAAAGATGCGCTCGCTGTACAAAGCCAGGGCTTCGTCGAGCCACGGCTCGGTGGCCTGGTCGTTGCCGACGAGGCCGAACCACCAGTTGTGCGCGATCTCATGCACGCCGATGGTGACCATGTTATTTTTCGTGCCGCCGTTGTAGGCGTCGAAGAAGGCACTGCTTAAAAATATCAGCCCGTCATTTTCCTGTCCATCGTTGTAATCGAGTTCGACAACATTCAACACCGGATATGGATACGGCGCGAACTTCGCCTCAAAGAGACCGACCGCCTGCGTCGCGACATGCGTCATCTTGGACGCCGCGTCTTCGTGACCGGAAAAATAATAGGTGCGAATCACCACCGCGCCGACAGCGGATTCGTTAACGAGGAACTCGCGACTCATGGACAGCGCAAACGTGCGCGCGCCATTGAGGCGGTAGCGAGTCCACTCGGCGTTGGACTCGGCCAGGGCAGGCGCGGCCACTACGGGCGCGGACGAGGGCGCGGCGAAGCGTAGATTCACGTCGAAGTCCGCAGAGTCGTAGACGAGGTGTTCGCCGAAGGGCATAAAGTCGTGTAACAGCCAGCCCGCAGAGCGGTCATAGGGTACGACAAAAGGCAACCAATCGGTGAGGTTGGTTTGGTAGGAGAGCCAGCCAAAAGTGTTGGCCTTTTGTTTGACGGGGATGTTGATATTGAATTCGAGCACCAGCGAAATTTGCCGACCCGGCGCAAGAGGCTGGGCCAACGGCACTGTGAGTCGATGCGTGACGAGGCTGTAATCGGTGCGGAAGATTCCGTCGACCGAGAGGGCGGTCAGCGCGAAGGCGCCGCCATACAACATTGGCTCGACAGCGATGACGATTTCATTCAACGCCACGCCAGTGAGATTAGGATAGATGATGGCCTCGTCCACTTCGACGGTGTGGGCGTCGTAATCAATAGTGGCGTAGACGTTGTAGAACGGACGCGCAAGAATCGGCGCGGACCCCGCTCCCGTCCCCTCCGCGGGGGGAAGGCTGGTGGATGTATCGGGCGCGCGCGTTGATGTGGGCGTGATGGTGGGCGTGAATGTTGGGGGCGGGGTAAATGTAAATGTGGACGTGACCGGCCCAAACGGGGACGGCAATATAGCATTTGGATCGCGCGTTGAAAAAGAAAGCGGCGCGCTGAATTGGGAGGTGGCGGTTGGGGAGGAGGGGACGGGAGCGCAAGAAGAAAAGATGAAGGATGAAAGCAGAAGGATGAAAAAGGCCAGTTTCCAGTTTCCAGTAATCAGTGACCGGTGACCAGTTTTTGATCGCGTGTTTCCCTGTGTACCTGTGTACGTGTGTACCTGTTTACCTGTATACATGTTTACATCAGCTCAATGAGGATTCTGAAAATATTGCGCGATGAGGTCGGAAATATCCGCGCTGGTGTGGGCGCGCAGGATGGCGAAGAAATCGGCGGAGGTCGAAATTTTTCCGCGTTCTTGCGCAAGGTAATCTTGAAGGAAGGCAAAGAAGGCTTCGTCGCCCATGCGAATGCGCAGGTCTTGCAGGAAGTGCGCGCCGTTGAGGTAGGCTTTGTTCCAATATGGGCGCTGACCTTCGCCTTCGTAGATGCGCGTGTCTACCTGGTTGAGCGGCACGTAGGGGTCGAAGCGATAGATCCACCACCAATCTGTCAGCGCGGCGGGTTGGACGGTTTCGTAGTAGACGATCTCGCTGTACGTGGCAAGCGACTCGTCGAGCCAGGGTTCGAAGCCCTGATCGTTGGCGACCATCTCGAACCACCACTGATGCGCCGTCTCGTGGACGGAGACTGCCGTTAAATGATTCACGAGTGTGCCATCGTAGTTGTTGTAGATTCCTTTGCTGTGAAAATATAAACCAGAAAATTCCATGCCGTCGTCGAAGTCGCCTTGCACGATGCTGAGAGTCTTGTGCGAATATGGGCCAAAGCGCTGGGTGTAAATGTTGAATGCCTGCACGCTGGCCGCGAGCACTGCGTTCCCCGCAACGGCATACGATGGAAAATAATAACTGTTGATGGTCACGTCGCCGACGGTGGCGGTAGCGACTTGATAGTCAGCGCTGAAAGATAACGCGAAGGCCCGACCCGCTTCGAGCGTGAAGCGACGCGTGCCTTCGGCGGGCGAGTCCGCTTCGGCGCCGCTGGAGGCGATGACGACGTTGGTGCCGTTGTCGAGAGTCACACGCACGTCAAAGTCGGCGGCTTCGTAGGTGAGATGCTCGCCGTAGTACCAGGGGTTGTGCAAAATCCATTTGCCGTTGACGTAGGGCGCGACGAAAGGATACCAATCGACGAGGTTGAGTTGTTGCGCGGTGTATCCATAAATTTGCGAGCACAGACTCGTGGCGTCGCTGAAGTTGCCGACGACGGGCAGAATCAATGTGAAGTTAAGTTGAAGCGTGACTTGCGCGTTGGGCGCGAGAGGCTGGGCGAGGGGAATTTCGAGTCGGTGACGGATGTAGGCTTGGATGTTTTGCGAATCAAAAATGTAATTGGTAATTGGTATTTGGTTGACGGCGATTCCATTTAAAGTAAAACTTTGTGCGCAGGTCGGTTCGACGGCGAGCACGAGACTCGTCAGTGTGTCCGCGCTTTGGTTGGTGTAGACGATGGTCTCGTTCACGAACGCGGATTTGGTGGCGTAGTTGAGATGCAGGTCGAGGAGATATTGCGGGCGGGGGGGAGAGAGGGTGTCAGGTGTTGAGGTGTCAAGTGTCAGGGTCGCGAGCGTTGAGGTTTCAAGTGTCAGGGTGGATGTTGGCGGAAGCGTGATGGTCGCAGTGGGCGCGGCGATGGGGCGGGCGCAGGAGGTGAGGAGGAAAGAAGAAAGAAGAAAGAAAAGTGCGAGTTTGCAGTGACCAGTGACGAGTGACCAGTTTTCAGTGCTTGATCGCACGATTACTTGTTTACCTGTGTACCTGTTTACTTGTTTACCTGTGTCCATGTATCCGTGTTTCCCTTTAGTGTGGATTCTGAAAATATTCTGTAACCAAGTCGGATACATCCGCATTGGTGTGTGCACGGACGGCGTTGAAGAAATCGTCGGCAGTGGCGCGCTGGCCGTTGAACTGCGTCAGGTAATCGCGCAGAAAGGCGAAGAAGTCTTCGTCGCCCATGCGGTCGCGCAATTCCTGGATAAAGTATGCGCCGCGAAAATAGACCGCATTGATGTAGTTGCGATACATGTCGGTTTCAAATGTTGTGTTGAGCGGCGTGTCTATGAATCCCTGCGGATTGAACGAGTTAACGCGATAGTCCCACCACCACGAGACCAGCGGCGAGTCGGTGGTCTCGTAGAAAATGTGCTCGCTGTAAATGGCGAGGGACTCGTCCAGCCACGGCTCGAGATACTGGTCATTGGCCACTTGCTCGAACCACCATTGATGCGCGGTCTCGTGCGCGGCGATCATGATCAGATAATTCTGGCGTGTGTTGTCGTAGGATTTGTAAAAGCCCTTGCTCAAAAAGAAGAAAGCCGAAAATTCCGCGCCGTCGTTGAAGTCGCCCTGCACGATGGTCAGCGTCTTGTGCGGATAGGGGCCAAATTTTTCGCTGAAGATATTAATCGCCTGCGCGGCGGTGTCTGCGGCGGCCTTGCCGGCGGATGCGTAAAGCGGAAAATAATAACTGAAAATAAAAACATTGCCCGCATTCGTCACCGACACTTTCATTTCGGTGCTGGCCGTAAATGCAAACGCGCGGCCCGCCGTCAGCGCGTAACGAGTCCACTCTTCGTTCGGTTCTGGCGGCCCGCTGGCGGCGATGGTGGGCACGATGCCCTCCTCCGCGTTTCTAATATTCACTTCAAAATCCGCAGTGTCATAAACAAGATGCTCGCCGTAATACCACGGGTCGTGTAGAAGCCACGTCCCTGCGGCGCGCGGGACGATGAACGGATACCAGTTGACAAGATTCATCTGTCGCGATGTGTAACCAAAAAACTGCGGCCGAATCTCAGTGGTGCTCAGCTCGGCTTGAATCGGGGGGAGCAAAAGCTCATAGTCGAGAGCCAGCTTCACGGTCCCGTTTGGCGCGAGCGATTCGGGCAGATGAATCGTCAGACGCTGACCATCCAGTTCGTAATCGCTGACGGGGACTCCATCCACTTCGAGTTTGTCGAGCGTAAAGACCGCGTTCCATAAATTCGGGACGACGGCCAGCACCAAATCGGCCAGGTTCTCCCCCGTGGCGTTGACGTAGACGATGGACTCTTGAATGGCAAGATTTTTGCGACGATAATCGAGCGTGACGAAGAAAGTATATTGCGGGCGGGCGAGGGAGGGAGATTCGGTGGGAGGAGGGGTGGGAGAATTGGAGACTGGAGACTGGAGACTGGGGGATTCGACGCTTTGCGTGGAGAATTTGGGGGTTGGCGACGCAACAGAGGTGGGCGCGGGGCGCACGCAGGAGGTGAGAATGAAAACGAAAAACGTAAAACGTAAGAGGCGGGGCATGGGAGTATTTTAATCGGTGATTGACCCTGTGCCTAACCCAAAAGATCGCCGGTTAGTCATCACCCATAAATATGGTAGAATTTTGGCCGGTGAACAAAATGAAGAAAACAACCATTGAAATTCCAGATCGGCTGTTTCAGCAAGCTAAAGTCCGCGCGGCGCAAGAGGGGCTTTCGATGCGCGAATTGTTTATTCAAGGCCTGCAACTGTCCCTTGAAACGCGACCTTCCTCATCGAAAAAGAATCGCACCGATTTCCCATTGATCCGCGTTTCTAAGAACAGAGCGCGTCTGACAGACGAACAAGTTGCTGCTGCGCTCAACACGGACGAGGATCTTGTCTGATGGCAAGTCTGTGCGATGTGAACCTGCTCCTGGCAATCTGTGTTGAGCACCATGTGCATCATCCCGCAGCACTGGAGTGGCTGAATATGCAGGATGCAAAAGACGTTGCCTTGTGCCGCATCACGCAATTGGGATTATTGCGCTTGCTGTGCAATCCGTCAGTCATGGAGGAGGACGTCTGCACACTGGAGCAAGCATGGGACGTCTACGACGGCATCCATAACGACGAGCGCTTTACCTTTGTCCCGGAGCCGGAGGGATTAGAAAAATATTTTCGAGAATACAGTTCGTCTGTGCAGGTTTCCCCAAAAATCTGGCAGGATGCCTATATCGCCGCGTTCGCCCGTTCTGCAAAAATGCTCCTGACAACATTTGACCGCGGGTTTGGTCGATATGACGGGTTGCACGTCAACTTGCTCAAAGGCAAATAAGGCCAACCTAATTATCCCCTCAACACCCCCCTCCGCGGATTGACCAAAAACACAACCACAAACACCGCCGTGGCGGTCAGCACGATGGCCGCGCCGGAGGCGATGTTGAGATAGTAACTGAGATACAGCCCCACCACTGACGATGATGCGCCGATGACCGCGCCGAGAATCATCATCGTCCACAAGTGACGGGTGAGCAGATAGGCCGTGGCGGCGGGCGTGACGAGCATAGCCACCATGAGCGCCACGCCGACGGTCTGCATCGAGACGGCAACCGTCACGGCAATCATGGCCAGCAGGAGATTGGTCAACAGGTTGACGGGCATGCGCAAGGTCACAGCCAGCACGGGGTCGAACGATAAAGTTTGAAATTCCTTGAAGAAAATAATTACCAATAAAATAACAATGCCGCCGAAGATGGCGGTCAGCATCAGGTCACGGCTCGACACGCCGAGCACATCGCCAAAGAGAAAGTGACTCAAGTCCACGGCATACGAGCGCACGGTGGAAATGACGGCGATGCCCAGCGCAAACATGCCCGCGAAGATGATGCCGATGGCTGTATCTTCTTTCAGTCGGCCGTTCTTGCTAATCGCGCCGATGCCCAATGCGGCCAGCACTGCCGTCCCCAGCGCCCACCAGAAGAGCGGCCCACGCTCCCCGCCGCTGACGACGTATCCCAGCGCGACGCCGGGCAACACGGTGTGCGCGAGCGCGTCACCGAAGAAGGCCATGCCGCGCAGAACAACATAGGTGCCGACGACAGCGCAGACAATGCCGACGAGCACGCCAGCGGCCAGTCCGCGCACCATGAAGGGGTAACTGAGGGGTTCGAGTAACCAGTCCATTTGCGATTCTTAATTTTGGAATGCGGGAGCTTGCTCCCGCATGTCAGACAGCAAGCTGTCCGACTCCAAAGTATTCGGTTCAATGAGCATGTTCATCATCATCGCAACAAGTGTCATCCACAGATAACAAATTCCCATTTGCATCTACAATTCTTAATCTGTTTCCATACGCTTTCAGTAAAATCTCCGGTTTCAAAATATCCGCCGATTTTCCAAAGCCCAATAATTTCTTGTTCAACAACATCACGCGGTCAAAATGTTTTCCCGCCTGATCGAGATCATGCGTGGCGACCATCACGGTCACATTTTGTTTTTGCAACGTGTCCAGCAAATTCAGAATCCCCTCTTGCGCGGGCAGGTCGAGAC
>VFKQ01000341.1 GCA_009885445.1 Anaerolineaceae bacterium
AGGAACGCCGCGACTTGTTTGCCAATCTGTTCGATGAACTCATTGAGGATATCGGCCTCGCTAATGCCATGCACGAAGCGGAAGACAGCGGAACAGTGAGTCGCGAGGAAATCATGGCGAACCTGGGGGAATAGCGTGAAACTGGAATTTCGAGAAACTTTTCTTAAAGACTTGCGGGGAATCAAGGACGCGACGGTGAAAAAGAAAGTCGCCATATTAATTTCTGATGCCGAGAATGCGACCTCCCTGCTTGATTTGAAAAATGTGAAGAAACTGGAGGGGAGCATCTCCTATTACCGAATCCGAATTGGGGACTATCGCATTGGCGTCAAAGTTCAAGAGAAAATGCTAATTTTCATGCGTTGTTTGAATCGCAAAGATATTTACCGCCATTTTCCGTAAATCACTTTGTACTTTTCAAGTTCTAAATTCGGCTCGGTGACCGAGGAGCCGAAGAAGACTTCGATTCACCTTGTCCACGCGCGAGGGGCGGGCATGTCTGTAATGCACCCTGAAAGTTGGACGGATGCGAAAAACAAGATAGACTATCCAAAAATAGGAGTGCAAGATGGCTCGGGACCAGCGCCCGAATCCGCCGGCGCAACCATCCACGACCACCTCCGCGCCCGCCGTCGTCAATACTTCTGCGCCCGGCGCAGTCGAATACGTCACGCCGAACACCTATCCAGGGCAGGTGTGCCACGAGCGCAAGTGCCGTGGAGCGCGGGTGTTCGCGTTAAAAACTATTCTGGTTTTTGATTTCACATCAGGCATACATTGCAAAACTGTTAGTGCCCCCAACGGCACTTATTCGCGCGCCGCGAATTGGTTAACATGCATCATCCTAGCCAGCCAAAGGGTAACCGCATGACCAAAATCATCCGCAATTTTTTTCTTCTGTTTGCCGCATTATTCAGCCTGCCCACTGCGAGCGCATTGGCCCGGCCCGCCGCTGTGGTCACCACGCAGAATCCGATTCTGTTCGTCACGCAAGTTCCGCTGGCCACCTACACCAACATCACTTTCACATTTGGGAATCAACGAGCCGACATGGATGCCGTCGGCCGCGGCGGCGACTTGTGGATTCGCTTCCCCAACGGGGCGCTCAAAAACCTCACGGCGACGGCGGGTTACGGCCTCGACACCAACGGCGACGGCATCTTGACTGGCAACGAAGGTATCGCCGTGCGCGACCCCGCCGTCGATTGGACGGGCACCAAAGCCGTCTTCAGCATGGTCGTCGGCGCGCCAACTGAACAATATGAATATCTGAATTACTACTGGCAGTTATATGAAATCACTGGCCTCGGCCAAAGCGACACGCCCGTTATTACGAAGGTGCCCAACCAGCCAGCCACCTACAACAACGTCAGCCCGGTGTACGGCTCGGATGGACGCATCATCTTCACCTCAGACCGTCCACGCAACGGCGCGACTTTGCTCTATCCGCAACTCGACGAATATGAAGAAGAGGCCACTGTCAGCGGCGTGTGGAGTCTCGACCCAAGCACAGGGAATCTCTTCCTGGTCAACCACGCCCCCTCCGGCGACTTCACACCCATCATCGACTCGTATGGCCGCATCGTCTTCACGCAATGGGACCACTTGCAACGCGACCAACAAGCCGACGCCGACTTCGCCTTCCGCAACCCGGGCCAGTCCACTTGCGGCGCTTCAAACTACGGCACGTTTAACTACGACAGCGAAACCGTCAACACCTACAACCTGAACAACCGCGCCGAAGTCTTCCCCGAAGCGCGCTCCTGCCGCACCGACCAATTGGCGTCTCAGCATTTGGTGGGTCACACCTTCAACCTCTTCCTGCCCTGGACGATTAATCAAGATGGCACCGACGCCGAAGTGTTAAATCACATTGGCCGCCACGAATTTCTGACCTACATAGACCGCGTCTTCAACAACGATCCCGCGTTGGACGATTACTATACCCAATATGGAAATATCGCCAACACCAACGCGCTCGAAACCGGCATGTTCCACATTCAAGAAGACCCGCTCCACCCGGGCACTTTCTACGGCGTAGACACGCCCGAGTTTGGCTACCACTCCACGGGCCGCGTCATTCGCATGGTCGCGCCGCTCGGCGTCAACGCTGACCAACTCATTCTAGATTACATCACCCATCCCGACACCTATGGTGACACAGCTACCGCGAATCATAGTGGCCGCTATCGCGAACCCCTGCCCCTCGCAGATGGTCAACTCATTGCAGTGCACACAGCCACCAAAGTGGAAGAGAATGGTTCCGATTTCAATTCCAATTATGCTCTGCGCCTCAAGACCCTCACTCTCGGCGGCAACGGCTATTTCAGCCCCAGCCAAACATTAACAACCGGCATCAGCAAAAATATTAAATACTGGGATCCCGACAACCTCGTCAACTACAACGGCGTTTTATGGGAGCTGAATCCGGTCGAGGTCCGCGCGCGAACCGTGCCCGGGGCCGCAAACTTTACATTGGCCGCGCCCGAACAAAATATGTTCAATCAAGCCGATGTCACGCTCGGCGAACTGCAAGACTGGATGAAGCAATACGACCTGGCGCTCATCGTCGGTCACGACATGACCACTCGCGACGACATGGACATGCAACAACCTTTCAACCTGCAAGTGCCGGGCGGTGCGCAAACGCTAAGCAACACTTATAGCGTGGGCGACATCATTTACAACATCACGCACCTGCAATTTTTTCAAGCCGACCAGTTACGCGGTTTAACTTTCGGCTCAAACCAGATTCAACCCGGCCGCCGCGTGCTCGCCCAAAATTTACATGACCCGAACGCCCTCGCCGCCAACCCGCAGATCAACGGCCCCGTCGGCAGTGTGGCCCTTGCCACAGACGGCTCCTTCGCCGCCTTCGTCCCCGCCCGCCGCGCGATGACCTGGCAACTCACCGACGCCAACGGCACCGGCATCATCCGCGAACGTTACTGGCTCACCTTTCAACCCGGCGAAGTGCGCGTGTGCAAATCCTGCCACGGCCTCAATGAAGTGGATCAAGCCGGAAACACCGCGCCCGAAAACAATCCGCAAGCCCTGCTCAATTTGTTAATGATGTGGAAAGCCTCCGACCCCATCGGCGGCCCGCCGCACGTCAACGCCATCGCGCGCGCCTCAGCAAACCCGACCACAAATCAAAGCGTGCAATTCAATGTGACATTTTCAAAAGCCGTCAGCGGCGTGGACTTAAGCGACTTCAGCCTCGCCGCCGTCGGCCTGACGGGCGCATCGCTCACCTCTGTCAGCGGGTCGGGCAATATTTACACGGTCACCGCTAACAGCGGGTCCGGATCGGGCACCCTGGGCCTCAACCTCGTCGACAACGACTCCATCCTCGACGCGACTCCCAATCCGCTGGGCGGAGTCGGCGCGGGCAACGGCAACTTCACCGGCGAGGTCTACAACAAATCTGGCGGCACCATCACCGCCCTCGCTGGCACGCACGACGACAAATCCACCGTGTGGACTTACACTGGCACATGGACATCCACTTCGGCAACCAGCGCGTACGGTGGTTCGTTTAAATCCACCACCAGCGCGGGCGGCTCGGCCACGGTTTATTTCAGCGGTGTGCAAGCAAAACTTTATTACACCAAAAATTCTTCGATGGGCAAAATGGATGTGTACATAGACGATGTCTTTGTGACGCAGATCAGTGAGAACGCAAGTACCGCCGCCTACAAGAAAACCTGGCTCAGCCCGGTCTATGCGGACGGCGTACACAAACTGACTCTCGTGCGCAGTACGAGCAAAGTCAACGTGGACGCGGTGCAGGTCATCGCGCCACCCGTTCCAGTTGGACCCGGCACCTACGAAAATAACAATGCCAACTGGGTCTTCAGCGGCACGTGGACAAATACAACCGTTACAGGAGCAACGGGAGGCACTGTCCGTACCTCGAGCATCATTTCCAACAGCGCCTCCCTAACGGTCAGCGGAGCAAGTGGATTCACCCTGCGCTACTTCACGCGCAATGGCTACGGTTCGATGGATGTCTACGTGGATAATGTAAAAGTGACCACGCTGATTCAAAGTAGCGGCTCCCTGACGGTGGATTGGAAAACCTACACCCTCGCGCTCACCCCCGGCACACACACCATCAAGTTAGTGGATGCCAGCGGCAAAGTGAATTTCGACAATATTGTGATTGCGCCGTAACCCGTAGGTCGGATTGGCAATCCGACTTACGCCGCACCGCCGGACGCGTTAATTTCGTGCGGCGATTCTTTGTTAATCAAAAACAGGGCGACCTTGCCGAGGTCGCCCTGTTTGATTCTCAACTCACTACACCTTCTCCACCACCCAAAAATGGGACAGGCCCAGAATCTTAAGCGGCGTCTTTTCTAAAAACTGCAAAGCCGCGCGCAACGTTTTCGCCAACGGACCGAAGCGGGCAATGAGATTATCGTATGCGCCGAAGACGATGGTTCTTTCGATAAATCGAACAGGCAGACCAGCAAAAAGTTTTTGCAAATCATGGCGCGAATAAACGCGCACATGCGGGGCAAGTCTGTCGCGCAAAAATCGCGGCAAATAATTTACAAAAAACTTGTTGCCGAAATAATATTTTCCGCGCCAAAAGATTCCGTGCGTCTCGAAGGGATAGCCGCGATTCGGACAAAAGATGACGGCACGTCCGCCAACCCGCAACGCGCGAATCATTTCGCGCACGGCGGCGCGGTCATCCTGGACGTGCTCGATCACTTCGTGACTGAGAATCAAGTCGAAAGTCCCGGCAAGAAACGGGAGGGACTCGCCTGCGGCGTTGAGGATGTGCGGCGAGAGAGTCCGCGCTTCGAGGGCGCGCTCAAAGTCAAATTCGAGTCCGATCACTTCGCCGCCGAAGGCTGAAAATTTTTCCACGTACATGCCCACGCCACAGCCGTTCTCGAGCACACGTCCGCGTGCGCGCTCACCGGCGGCGCGCAGAATCATGTCGAGGCGGCGCTGTTGACCGGCGCGCCACACGTAAGAGGGTTCGCCACGCAGGGCGGCTTTGTTTAAGTCTCGTTCATTCATGGATGTTATGGTTCTCGCAAAGTAATTTTTTGCCACAAAGCGCACAGAGAAAAATGAGTTTGAAGAGTTTTTCTCAAAGCTCTCTGTGTTCTCTGTGGCTGGTTTTTGCGACTTTGTAAGGCCGTGTCATGGACGTGATTATAACTTGCAACATTTGTATGCCTGTGCTAAAATCTGCGAGCATCCTAACACCAATACTCTACTGTTAACACTGAGAAGTGGGCGATGCCCACTTCTTTTCATATCTATAGGACACTCACGGCATGGCCAAAACTTCAAAAGTCATCACCCCCAAAAATGAATTCGCACTCGCCTTTCACGAGGTGCTCGAGGAAAAACAACTCTCGAAGGAAATCATCATCTCGGCCATCGAGTCCGCGATGGTCTCGGCGTATCGGCGCGCGGTCAATGCCTCCGCCGCGCAATATGTAGAAGCCAAAATAGACCCCGACACTGGCAAGGTCACCGTCTTCGCCGAAAAAGAAGTCGTCGAGGAAGTGATGGATCAGCGCACCGAGGTCACTCTCGAAGACGCGCGCAAGGTGAATCCCGACGTGCAACTGAACGACATGGCCACCGTCGAAACGACCCCATCGGACTTTGGGCGGGTTGCCGCACAAACGGCGCGACAGGTCATTCAGCAACGCATCCGCGAGGCCGAGCGTTCTGCGCAATTGGAATATTTCCAGCGCCAGGTGGGCGAGATCGTCAGCGGCATTGTGCAGGCCTCCAACCCCGTGCAAGGCGTGACGGTGGGCCTGGACATGAAAGCCGAAGGCGTCATGCCCAGCAACCAGAAAGTCCCTGGCGAACGATTTAAAGTGCATGACCGTTTGCGCGCCGTGGTGCTCGAAGTGAAAGACGGCCCGCGCGGCCCGCAGATTATTCTCTCGCGCGCGCATCGCAATTTTTTGCGCCGTCTGCTTGAAAACGAAGTGCCCGAAATTTATCACGGCATCGTCGAGATTCGCGCCATTGCACGCGAACCAGGCGCGCGCGCCAAAGTGGCCGTGCTCGCCACCCAACCCGGCGTGGACGCCGTCGGCGCGTGCGTGGGTATCAAGGGTGTGCGCATTCAAGCCATCGTCAAAGAACTGCACGAAGAAAAAATTGACATCATCCAGTGGGATCAAGACCCGGTCATTTACATTTCCAAGGCCATCAGCCCGGCGCGCGTCAACGGCGTGTACCTGTCTGAAAACCCCGAGGGACAAAAAACCGCCACCGTGGTGGTCAGCGAAGATCAACTGAGTCTCGCCATTGGGCGCGACGGACAGAACGCGCGCCTGGCCGCGAAACTGACCAGCTGGCGCATCGACATTAAGAGTCTGCCCGAAGCGGCATCTGACACATTGGCCAAAC
The DNA here is from genome assembly GCA_009885445.1 of Anaerolineaceae bacterium. Classification (GTDB taxonomy): domain Bacteria; phylum Chloroflexota; class Anaerolineae; order Anaerolineales; family Villigracilaceae; genus Denitrolinea. Next base: position 6,400 of record VFKQ01000341.1, read on the forward strand.
TGAAGAACAACGACGAGTTATCGGCGATGTTGCCAGCCGCTGTGGAAATGATTCCGACGATTGAATTGGTGCTGGCCAAGAAGGCCGAGAGCCGACCAGTGACGCCCGAGGAGTTTACCCAGCTGGCCCAGTTCGTGGACCGTGTGGAACGCCGCACCGTCCAGATTAAAGAAGAAGCCGTCCGCGCAGAGCAGGAAAAGACCGCCGCCGCGCGCGCCGACATTCCCGCGCCCGCCTTCAACATGAAGCTCGAAGAGGCTGGCATCAAGGAGCACGTCTTCAATATTCTCAGTGAGGCGGGTTACGAAACCATCGGCCAGTTGATGCTGGCGCTCAAGACCGAGTCGGACAAGGTGTTGGGTCTGCCCGGCATTGGCCCGAAGGCGATTCAAAATATCGAGGAAGTGTTTGCGGCGCTGACCTTCCCCGAGGTGGTTATACCTGTCGAAACAGAAGTCGCAGTCAGCGAGATGGTGGAACCTGTCAGCGGTGAGGCGACCCTCGAAGGCCGCAAGCCGGCCCGAGCGCGGACTGAGGCGGATGGAGTCGAGGAGGGCGCGGCGGTTAAGGACGGCGTCTCGCTGGATGAAATCTTCGCCTTCAAGCCCGAAGTCTTTACCAGCGGCACAACTGGCGTTGAATCTGACGACAAAAAAGGTAAGAAGAAAAAGAAGAATACTGTCGCTTTGGAGTTGGACGAAAAGACCGGCGAAGTGGTGGGCCGCAAGAAACACAAACGCGGCGAAGCTGAATGGAGCGAAGAGTAGGTATTCATCGGCCCGTCTTTCGCTAAAAGCGTGCGGGTTGATGCAGGAATAATGAAAAGAAAACCTATCGCAATAGTAAAGCATATCCCCCAGCGCACCTGCGTGGGATGCCGCACCGTTTTGCCCAAGCGGACTCTCATCCGCCTCGTGCGCACTGCGGACGGGGTGCAAGTGGACCCGGGCAGTAAAGCCAGCGGACGCGGCGCGTACTTGCATGACCGCCGCGCGTGCTGGGACAGGGCGCTGAAAGGCGCGCTGGCCGCGGCGCTCAAAACCGAGTTATCCCGCTCAGACCGCGAGCAACTCGAATTTTTTTCACAAACTTTTCCCGCCGACGTCTCCACGGAAGAAAGCGCCATGTAATTGGCTGATTAATTCTTCTGCTCGCGAAGAGACGTCGCAGTTGCACTTGATTCTGTGGGGGCAGAATTTGGAAGCATCATTTATAGAAGGAGACGTCTTATGAGCGACACTTTGCGCGGACAGAGAATCGAACTGCCGGCCAGCATCATTATTCGCGATCTGGCGCAGATGATCGAAAAAAGCCCGATTGAGATTATCAAAAAGTTGATGGCCAATGGGGTGATGGCCACGATCAACCAGACTGTGGATTTTGACACCGCCGCCATTGTGGTGGCGGAGTATGGTTTTGAAGCCTTCTCCCTGGAAATCATCGAAGAAGTGAAAGCCGAAACCGGCGAAGTGCCGCTCTGGCGGCAGAGAATCGCTGGCGAAGACGAGGCGCAACTCAAGAACCGCGCACCCGTCATCACCATCCTCGGCCATGTGGACCATGGCAAGACCTCCCTGCTGGACGCGATTCGCTCCGAGAATGTGGCCGAGGGCGAGGCGGGTGGAATCACTCAACACATCGGCGCGTATCAGGTGGAACAAAAGGGACGCACGATCACTTTCCTCGACACGCCCGGTCACGCGGCCTTCACGGCTATGCGCGCACGCGGCGCGCAGGGCGCAGACGTAGTGGTGCTTGTGGTGGCCGCCGATGACGGCGTGATGCCGCAAACAAAAGAGGCCATTGCGCACGCCAAAGCGGCGCGCGTGCCGATCATTGTGGCGCTCAACAAAGTGGACAAAGCCAACGCCAATCCCGAGCGCGTCAAGCAACAACTTGCCGAGCAGGAACTTGTCCCCGATGACTGGGGCGGACATACTCTGGTCGTGCCGGTCTCTGCAAAGCAGAAAACGGGCATCAGCGATTTGCTCGAGGCTATTTTGCTGGTGGCCGATAACGCCGATATCCGCGCCAACCCCAATGGCAAAGTGATCGGCTCGATCATCGAAGCCGAGTTGGATAAAAGCAAAGGCGTCGTCGCCACCCTGCTCGTCCAAAACGGGACTTTACAAGCAGGCGACATCGTTGTGGCGGGCACAGCCTATGGCCGTGTGAAAGCCATGACCGATTTTCTGGGCAAACCGCTGAAGACGG
>VFKQ01000255.1 GCA_009885445.1 Anaerolineaceae bacterium
GGCGGAGCAGGCGATTGGGAAGACGATGGCTGAGATGATTATCCCGCCGATTCATCGTCAGGCTCATACACGCGGTTTAAAGCATTTCTTAAACACAGGCAAAGGACCCGTTTTGAACAAGATGATTGAGATTAGCGCATTGAACCGCGATGGGCGCGAATTCCCGATCGAGCTCTCGATCATCCCTATAGAGCAAGCTGGACGATTTACCTTTAGCGCCTTCATCCGCGACATCACCGATCGCAAACAGGCGGAAGAAGCGCTGCGCGTCAGTGAAGAACGCCTGCAAATGGTTAACAAAGCCACGCAAGATGCGGTTTACGATTGGAACATCGCCGAAGGCAGCGTATATCGTAACGAAGGCTATCAGGCTTTATTTGCGCCAAATGAACCCGTAGGCAAAGACAAGACCTGGTGGGAGAAACAAATTCACGCGGAAGACCGCGCGTTCATTCTCGCAAGTCTTGAAAAAGCATTTGCTGAAAAAGAGAAAACCTGGGTAAACGAATACCGCTTCCGCCGTTATGACGGAACTTACGCATTTGTACACGACCGCGGCTATGTCGTTTACGACGGCGCAGGCAAGCCCATCCGCATGACTGGCGCGATCAGCGACATCACCGAGCGCCAGCAGGCGGAGGGAAATCTTCGCGCCGCCGAAGCCAAATATCGCACGCTGGTCGAGCATATTTCAGCAATTACTTACACTGCCCTCCTTGATGATGCCAAGACCCGCTTGTATGTGAGTCCACAGATTGAAAGCCTATTGGGTTATACACAATCAGAATATCTGGCTGAACCTGATTTGTGGCAGAAAATGCTTCATCCCGATGACCGTGAGCGTGTACGTGCCGAAGCGAATCAGTTTTATAAGACCGGCGAACCGTTTCTCTCCGATTATCGCAGTATTGCGCGCGATGGACGTGTCTTGTGGTTTCACGATGAAGCCATTATCTATAGTGATGAAATCAGCCATATACAATTCATTCAAGGGATCAAAATTGATATTACCGCGCGCAAACAGGCAGAGGATAATCTCCTTAAAGCAGAAGCCAAATATCGGATGTTGGTTGAACAAATCCCACCTATCATCTACATTGCTGAACAGGACCAGCACATTGGCGTCACTTATGTCAGCCCGCGAATTGAATCGTTAGGCTTTACGCAGGAGGAATGGCTGGCTGATGCTGAGTTATGGTTCAGGCAGATCCATCCCGATGATCAAGCTCGGGTGCTGGAAGAGATCGGGCAGATCACGCACAGCGGTAAACCATTCAAATCGGAGTATCGCTTAAGAACACGCGCCGGCGTTATTTGCTGGTTCCTTGATGAAGCGATGGACATCGTAGACAGTGCCGGAAATATCCTTTTTCGACAGGGTTTCATGTTCGACATCACCGAGCGCAAGCAGGCCGAGCAAGCACGGCTCCAATTCAGGGCCGTGCTGGACGAATCCCACGACGCCATCTACATGATTGATCCGCAAACGGGCGGCTACGTGGATTTTAACCAGCAGGCTTACGCCTCTCTCGGTTATACAGCCGATGAACTGCGCGGCTTGAGCGTGATTGAGATTGCCCGACACATTCCAACCCTGGATGTCTGGCGCGAACGCGTCGAACTCATCCGCGCCGATAACGGGCGCACCTTCGAGACCGCCTACATACGCAAGAACGGAGCGGTCTTCCCGGTGGAGGTCAGCGCCAAAATGCTCGACTACGACGGGCGCGAGATCATGGTCGCCAGCGTGCGCGATATCACCGAACGCAAAAAAGCCGATACCCAGATTCGCGAACACCTCCAGCGTCTCAACTCCCTGCACACAATAGACTCGGTCATCAACGCCAGTTTCGACCTGAAAGTCATCAACGATGTGTTGCTCGAACAGATCGTCAACCAGTTGGATCTGGGTGCCGCCGACATCCTCCTGCTTAATCCAGACTCGCTGACCCTGCACTACTATGCCGGGCGCGGCTTCCAGTCTTATGTCAACAGCGATACTGAGCTGCGCCTCGGAGATGGACTCGCTGGCAGGGTCGCGCTGGAACGAAAAGGCATCTACGTCAACCGCTTGGAGGAACTGCAATTGGCAGAGGGCTTTGAGAACCTGTGGAAACGCGAGGGCTTCCAGGCCTATGCCGGCATCCCGCTCATCGCCAAAGGCCAGGTGACAGGCGTACTCGAGCTCTATCGCCGCCACTCCAACGAATTCGAGGCCTCCCTGAAGGATTTCATCGAAACCCTTGCGGGGCAGGCGGCCATTGCCATCGATAACGCGCAACTCTTCGAGAAATTACAGCGCAGTAATGTTGACCTGTCGCGAGCCTACGACGCCACCATCGAAGGCTGGTCACGCGCATTGGATTTACGTGACCATGAGACGGAGGGCCACACCCAGCGCGTCACCAACCTGACCCTTGAACTGGCGCGCTTGATGAACATCCCCGACAACGATTTGATTCACATCCATCGCGGCGCGCTTTTACATGATATTGGCAAAATGAGCACACCCGATGCGATTCTGTTCAAGCCCGGCCCGCTGACAGCGGAGCAGGCGCTCATCATGCACGAACATCCAACCGATGCGTTTAATATGCTCGCGCCCATTGAATATCTGCGCAAAGCCCTCGATATCCCCTACTGTCATCACGAAAAATGGGACGGCACGGGCTACCCGCGCCAACTCTATGGCGTTGAAATTCCCCTCGCGGCGCGCATCTTTGCCGTGGTCGACGTGTGGGATGCCCTGTGCTCAGACCGCCCCTATCGCGCGGGCTGGCCCGAGGCGCAGGCCGAAAAATATATTGCGGAGCAATCCGGGAAACATTTTGACCCGGCCTGCGCGGAGGCATTTTTGAGCATGCTGGCGGAGCGTCGTAAAAGAAATATAGACACGCGCTGATTGGATGCCTAATGGTGTGCACGCAAAGCATGTCAGAGACTCGGCCTAAAGACTTCGGAAATCTCCCGGGATGCGCCTAAAACGGAGAACCCTCTTAAAGATTTCCGAAGTCTGAATCGGGTGACAACCTTTGCGTGCACGCGCCTGATGACAAAGCCCCTGAAGTTTCACACCTTCAGGGGCTTTCACTATTCAACTACCCAACCATCCAACTGCCCAACTAAACAACTATCAAACTATCCAACTAAACCACCACGCTGACCAACTTGCCTTTCGCGACGATGACCTTGCGCGGCTGTTTGCCTTCCATGAAGCGGCGCACGTTTTCGCTGGCCAGCGCGGCGGACGTGACTTCTTCGTCGCTCGCGTCTATGGCCACGATGATGCGGTCACGCACTTTGCCGTTGACTTGCACCGGCAATTCGATGCTGTCTTCCTTCGTGGCGGATTCGTCCACGGCGGGCCACGTTTGTTGATGGACGGAATATGGTTTGCCCATGCGTGCCCACAATTCTTCTGCGATGTGCGGCGCGACGGGGGCCAGCATCTTGATGTAGATTTCCTGCGCTTCGCTCCAGGCGGGTGTGCCAACTGCGCCGCCGTCGCGCGCTTTGTACATTTCGTTGAGCATTTCCATCAACGAGGAGATGATGGTGTTGAATTCAAAATTCTCGAAGTCGTGCGTCACGCGCTTGAGCGTCTGGTGGACTCGTCGGCGCAGGTTGCGCACATCGTAGGGCAACCCGCTAACAGCGCGGGGTGAGGCGTCCTCGTCGGTGAAGAGAGTCCACGTGCGCCGAATCCAGCGGGCGGTGCCTTCAATCCCTTGCGGGTCCCAGGGTGCGCCTTGTTGCCATCTCGCAAAAAACATTAAGTAGGCGCGCATGGTGTCGGCGCCATATTTTTTGACGAGCACATCCGGCGCGACAACGTTGCCTTTGCTCTTCGACATTTTGCTGTGGTCTTCGGCCAGCACCATGCCCTGATTGCGCAATTGCAGAACGGGTTCGGCGCCTTCGACGATGCCCATATCGCGCAGGGCTTTGTGAAAAAAGCGGAAGTAAAGCAGGTGCATGGTGGCGTGCTCACTGCCGCCGGTGTACGTGTCAACGGGCATCCAGTAGTTGTATTCGTCATCGCTGAACGGCGCGCTGTCTTCGTGCGGACTCAAATAACGCAGGTGATACCACGACGAGCACATGAAGGTGTCCATCGTGTCGGTCTCGCGGACGGCGGGTTCGCCGCCGATCGGGCAGGTGGTGTGCTTCCAGGTGGGATGCAATTTCAACGGCGACTCGCCGGTGGGTTTCCATTCGACGTCGTCGGGCAACAACACGGGCAGTTGATTCTCGGGCACGGGATTCCAGCCGTGCGTTTCGCAATACACCATTGGAATCGGTGCGCCCCAATAACGCTGACGTGAGATTAACCAGTCGCGATAACGATAATTGACATCACGCTTGCCGATGCCTTTTTGCTCGATCCATTCGATGACGGCTTTAATAGACGGGTTCTTCATGCCCTTTTCAGCAGTGACGCGCGTGCCGTTGAATTCTGCGCTGTGAATCATCTCGCCTTCGCCGACGTAGGCGGATTGCATTGTGCCGCCCCCCTCTTTCTCTCCCCCCAAATTCGGAGAGTTTGGGGGGAGATGGTGGGTGGCCGGTTGAATCACAGGAATTATTTTCAAACCAAATTTGCGCGCAAATGCAAAGTCGCGTTCGTCGTGCGCGGGGACGGCCATAATCGCGCCTGTGCCGTAACTCATCAAAACATAATCCGCGATCCAAATGGGGATGCGCTCATCGTTAACTGGATTGACCGCGTAACCGCCAGTGAAGACTCCCGTCTTCTCTTTGTCTTTTGATTCGCGCTGAATGTCAGTCTGCTTCGCGGCTTGCGCTTTGTATTCTTCAACCGCAGATTTATTTTCAGGCGTGGTGATTTTCTCAACGAGTGGATGCTCGGGCGAGAAAACCATGAAGGTCGCGCCCCACAGTGTGTCGGGACGGGTGGTGAAGACAGTGACCGGTGTTCGCTGTTCAGTGTTCAGTTCATCAGTCATCGCTGACGACTGATCACTGGTTACTGATGACTGATCACTGGCAACTGGAAACTGATCACTGATCACTGAAAACTGCACCTCCGCGCCTTCACTGCGACCGATCCAATTCGTCTGCGAAGTTTTGATGGCCTCGGGCCAGTCAATGTTATCGAAGCGCAATAATTCGTCAGCGTATTTTGTCGCTTTGA
>VFKQ01000333.1 GCA_009885445.1 Anaerolineaceae bacterium
AAAAATCATTATTCTCCGCAGATTGCACGGATTAAAAGATAAATTCATGCAGGAGGGATTCATGAGCGAGCCAAAATCAAACTACTGGTCGCGCGGACATTCATGCATTAAAATCAGGCATCTGTTTTACGAAACAAAAATCTCATCGAAGGAGTGTAAATAAAATGCGACAACGAAATTGGCGAATGGTCATTTTTGGATTGGTTCTTATCGTCCTGGCCGTCGGGTTCTTTTTCTTCATGGGAACCACCCTCGCCGCGAGGGCCACCGACCCAACGGAATTTATGAGGCTGGTCGGGCAAACTAGTGGAACGGTCGTGGGCGTCAGTGTCGTCATGATCCTGTTTGGGCTGATCGGCAAAAAAAGTTAAGAGCGTTTCATTTTCGGCCAAAAGCAACAGCGGACATCAGGTGATGTCCGCTGTTGTTCATTAATCGCCATCCACTGGCTACTGGCTATTGATCACTGATTACTGACCACAGACCCTACTCCTCCCCCGTCAGCAACTTCAACCGCTCCCATGGATTCATATTCTCTTCGCTGGCGAAGATGGCCTTCAATTCATAGAGTTCATCACGCAAGGCGGCGGCTTTCTCGAACTCGAGATTCTTGGCCGCTGTTTTCATTTGTGTCTCCAGCTCGGCCAGCAGACGTTTCATCTCAGCCCGTGGCAGGGTGCGCGCGCCGTCGCCTTTGATTCTGTATTCGCCTTTCATATCAGCGATGGCGCGCGGTGACATTTGATCCGTCAGGTCACGAATCGACTTGTGAATACTGACTGGCGTGACATTGTGCTCGACGTTATATTTCACTTGCTTGGCGCGGCGACGAGTCGTTTCGTCTATGGCGCGCTTCATTGAGTCGGTGACGCGCTCGGCGTACATGATCACGCGTCCATTTAGGTGACGGGCGGCCCGCCCGATGGTCTGGATGAGGGCCGTGTCAGAGCGCAAAAAGCCCTCTTTGTCGGCATCCAGAATCGCGACGAGCGAAACTTCGGGCAGGTCGAGTCCCTCGCGCAGGAGGTTGATGCCGACGACCACGTCGAAGGTGCCGAGACGCAGATCGCGCAAAATGCTGATGCGCTCGAGCGTTTCGATTTCGGAATGCAGATATTGAACTTTGATGCCCAACTCTTTAATATATTTGGTCAGGTCTTCAGACATGCGCTTGGTCAGCGTGGTAACCAACACGCGTTGGCCGACAGCCACGCGCTCTCGAATCTCTTTAACGAGATCATCCACCTGACCCTTCGTGGGGCGGACCTCCACTTCGGGGTCGACGAGGCCAGTGGGACGAATGATCTGCTCGGCCACCTGCTCGGCGCGACCCAGCTCATATGGCCCGGGCGTGGCGGAGGTGTAGATGGTGTTGCCCATCACATCTTCGAACTCAGCAAATTTAAGCGGGCGGTTGTCCATTGCGCTGGGCAGACGGAATCCAAATTCAACGAGAGTCTCTTTGCGCGCGCGGTCGCCGTTGTACATGCCGCGGATTTGCGGCACGCTCATATGACTCTCGTCTATGATCAGCAAATAATCGCTGGGCAAAAAGTCAATCATCGTCCACGGGTGTGTGCCGGGCGCGCGCTGGTCGAGCTGACGTGAATAATTTTCGATACCCGAGCAATAACCCACTTCTTTGAGCATTTCCAAATCGTAGCGCGTGCGCTGTTCGATGCGCTGGGCTTCGAGCAATTTGCCCTGTTGCTTGAAGAGTGAAATGCGTTCTTCCAACTCAGCTTCGATGGCCGCGATAGAGTCTTTCATTTTGTCGGTGGCAGTTAAATATTGTTTGGCTGGGAAAATCGAAATTTCTTTTGGTTCGGAGAGAATCTCGCCCGTGACTGGCGCGAACTGCATGATGCGTTCCACTTCGTCGCCGAAGAAGGTGATGCGGTAACCCCATTTGTCTTCGTAAGCCGGAATAATTTCCAGCGTGTCGCCACGCACGCGGAAGGTGCCACTGCGCAAGTCCATGTCGTTGCGCTGATATTGACTCTCGATCAGCTGGCGCAGTAATGCGTTGCGGCGCACTATCTCGCCCACTTTGAGATTCAAAGTCCCTTTGGCGAATTCTTCGGGCGAGCCGAGTCCATAAATGCACGACACCGAAGCGACGATGATCACGTCCCGCCGCGAGACCAGCGAAGTGGTGGCGGCCAAACGCAGGCGCTCAATCTCTTCATTGATCTGCGTTTCTTTTTCAATAAACAAGTCATGCCGCGGCACATAAGCTTCGGGTTGATAGTAATCGTAGTACGAGACAAAATATTCGACAGCGTTTTCAGGGAAGAAATCTTTGAACTCGGCGTAGAGTTGCGCGGCCAGAGTCTTGTTGTGCGCCATGATTAACGCAGGCCTTTGCAATTCTTGAATCACCGAAGCAATCGTGAAGGTCTTGCCGGTGCCGGTGGCGCCGAGCAACACCTGATGCTTCATATTCTTGTGGACTCCGTCCACAAGTTGCGCGATGGCTTCGGGCTGGTCGCCCATGGGAATGAAGGGAGCTGTGAGTTTGAATGGGGGCATAAGAAAGTTATCCGCAGATTGCGCAGATTGAAATAATTTTTGGGGGTTCTAAAATTCATCGGGTGGCCCGACCCGCTTCACGGTCGGTTAAGGAACGGGGTTGGGCGGAAAGGTTCCAGCGGGGGCGACCCAGTCCGCGATGTCGGCAGTGTCCACAAAGACCACCTGCGGCGCGACGGGCACTTCAATCAGCGAATGGTCGGTGCAAGAAAAGAGTTGGCCGCAGACAACATATTGAGTGTAGCCGCCCGCAAGGCCTGCCGGAAAACCGTCGCCGCCGAGGCTGTAGCCCACGATGTAATAATGCGCGGGCGGGAGCGACATTTCATATTTCGATTGACCGGTTTCAGTGGTGATGTAGAAATAATCCTGCGGGCCGCCGCCAACGACGAAGAAAACGATGAGCATGGCGGGCGTGCTGTTGGCGGGATATTTTATTCCGCCGAGGATGCCGCCATTTCCGCTCAATGCTGGCGGGCCGTCGGAGGTGGGCGCGGGCGCGTTGAAAGCGTCACCCGGCATGGGCGGGAACGAACCGGGCGGCGCGTACCAATCTTGCGGATTAATATTCGGCGTGTTTGCGCCAGCCACCACAACCACGTCAATTAAAGAATGGTCAGTGCATTCCACCGAAAGGCCGCACGGCACGGCCAGCGTATAACCCGCCGAGAATTCGCCGCCCGCGTAGGCGATCACGTGATACCTTCCAGGAGCCAGACCCGAAATCGTATACGTGCTCTGATTCGGTTGCGTGTCAATGTAACTATAACCGTGCTCGGTGACGCTGACCGCCATCACGCGCAACGCGGGAATAAAACTACTCGGGTACGAAAGTGTTCCGCTAATGGAGCCTGTGCCAGGTTGCGGAACGATTTGTGTGAAGGTAGGTTGCACAATGCCACCTGCCTGCGCCGTCATGGCCGCGAAAGTTTGCGCCACGATCACATTCACATCCGGCGTTGCAGAAACCGGAACATACGTAATCGAAGCCGCTGCGGTTTGCTCCACACTGCTTAAAATATCAATGGCATCTTCTTTGGTCAGCCCGCAAGCGCTGGCAAAAAACATCAGCGTTACTGCGCTGAGGAAAAATCGTTTGACTGATTTCATGAGTTCTTCCTTTCGTTGCGCGATTATAGCGTATTCAACATCACCAACACTTCCAATAATTTTGGACGCCAATCATCGTCGTTAATAAAATTGGCCCAATACCCAGACTTACCGCCCCGCACCTGCGGACTCAAATCTGGCAGACGCTTCGACTCCGCGCCCAAAGCGGGTGACCCAAAACGAAGGGCCACCTGCCCCCCCTCCCAACTGACAGCGGACAGCCCGGCCTTCTCAGCGCGCAACTTGACGCGCATTTGATACAACAAATTTTGCGCCATCTCAGGCAGTTGACCAAAACGGTCGCGGAACTCGGCGGCCAGCGCGTCGATTTCGCTCTCGTCGCGCATATCCGCGATGCGGCGATACAAACGCACGCGCAAATTTTGGTCGGGGATGTAATCGGCGGGGATGCCGACGGCGAGCGGCAAGTCCACGTTGACGGGCATGGCCAGAGGAAGGATGAAAGATGAAGGCTGAAGGATGAAAGCAGAATCGTCTTTGTTGACTTTCGCCGTTTGACTTTCGACGCGTATTTTTCTCACTGCATCCGCGAGCAAGCGTGTATATAAATGAAAGCCCACGTCTTGAATAAATCCATGTTGACGATTGCCGAGCAATTCACCCGCGCCGCGAATCTCAAGGTCGCGCATGGCAATCGAATAACCCGCGCCAAGTTGCGTGTTCTCAGCAATCACTTCCAAGCGTTGCTGGCCGTCTATGGTCGGTTGCATTTTGTTGTGCCGAAAAAAATAGGCATACGCGCGACTCGCGCCGCGTCCCACGCGTCCGCGCAGTTGATAAAGTTGCGCCAAGCCAAACGTGTCGGCGCGGTCCACGATGAGCGTGTTCGCGTTGGGGATGTCGAGTCCCGATTCGATGATGGAGGTCGAAAGCAAAATGTCAATCTCGCCATGCGTGAAGCGATGCATCACCGACGAGAGTTCGCCCTCCGCCATTTGGCCGTGACCAATATCCACGCGCGCTTCGGGGACGAGTTTATCGAGATGCGCCTTCATCGCGTCAATAGTGTGCACGCGATTGTGGACGAAGAAAATTTGTCCGCCGCGCTCGAGTTCGCGCAGGATGGCTTGTCTCACCAGCTTCGGCGCGTACGGCCCCACGTGCGTGACGATGGGCAGACGTTCTTCGGGCGGCGTGTTTAAATTCGAGATGTCGCGCACGCCGGTGAGGGCCATGTACAATGTGCGCGGAATCGGCGTGGCCGTCAGCGTCAACACGTCCACTTCGGTGCGCAGTTTTTTCAAGTGCTCTTTGTGCGCCACGCCGAAGCGCTGTTCTTCGTCCACAACGACCAGGCCCAAATCTTTAAACTGCACATCGGCGGAGATGAGTCTGTGTGTGCCGATGACGATATCCACTTCGCCCAGGGCGAGCTTCAGCAAAACTTCGTCCTGTTCCTTCGGCGTGCGGAAGCGCGAGAGCATCTCCACTTTGACGGGGTACGCGGCCAGCCTTTGCGAAAAAGTGTCGAAGTGTTGTTGCGCCAACACGGTGGTCGGCACCAGAATCGCCACCTGCCTGCCATCCATCACCGCCTTGAACGCGGCGCGCAACGCCACTTCTGTTTTGCCGTAGCCCACATCGCCGCACAACAATCTGTCCATCGGGCGCGGACGCTCCATGTCGCGCTTGATGTCCGCGATGGCGCGCGCCTGGTCTGGGGTTTCGATATACGGAAAACTATCTTCCAATTCTTTTTGCCAGGCCGTGTCGGGCGCGAACGAGTAGCCGACGGTGACGTGTCGCCGCGCATAAAGATCGAGCAACTCCTCAGCGACTTTCTGCACGGCCTCTTTGACGCGACTCTTCTTCTCGCCCCAAGCGGGTGCCCCGAGTCGATCCAGCGAGGGCGAGCCGCCGTCCGCGCCGATGTAGCGCGTTAACCTGTCCGCTTGATGGACAGGCACATACAACGCCGCGCCATCTTCGTATTCCACCGTGAGGAATTCGCGCTCGTGCCCATCCAATGCGCGGGCCACGAGGCCGGCGTAACGCCCGACCCCGTGATCTACGTGGACAACGTAGTCCCCCTCTTGCAGGTCCGCGTAAAGCGACTCGGGAGTCTCGGCCGCGGCGCGGGCGCGCGGACGAGGCGTCGGGCGCTCCCAGCCGAAGATTTCAGAGTCTGTAATTAAATAGAGGTTGTTGAGTTGCCAGCCTTCGGAGAGGGATGATTCAATGAAGAGTGGGTTATGGAGTGCGGGAGCTTGCTCCCGCAGTTCGTCCAGCAAGCTGGACGACTCCATATCAAACTGCAAGCTGTCCGACTCCATATGGCTTTGATTCCAAAGTTCTTCGAGGCGACTCTTTTGGCGCGAGACGATGACGACTTGTTTGCCGTCGTCTATTAATTTAGCAAGATATTCTTCAAACGGTTTAAGCCGCCCAGCGAATCGCTCAATGTGTTGAAACTGCTCACTGAGCACCGATGACTGATCACTGATCACTGGCAACTGATCACTGGCTCTGCCCAACTCCACGAATGTCCTGCCGCCGAGCGAATCATTTAGCTCGGACCAGGTGAGATATGGCACGGGGTAGCTGGCGTCGAGAGTCCCTTCTTCAATGGACTCGTTGCGGAAGCGCACGGCTTGCTCTTCCACTTCATGCATCATACTTTCGATGAGACTCAAATCGTCCACAGCGATGAGCGCTTTGTTGGGCAAAAAGTCCAGCAGGCTGGAGGAGAAGGTGTGCAGGAGGGGAATGTGGAATTCAGAGGTTTCTGTTGTAGTAGCGACTTTAGTCGCTGACTCGGAACGACTGACCCTAAAGGGCGCTAACGCAGAGTCGTTACTACGGATGTATTCGCGAGCAGGCGTGACGAGAATTGATTCTAGTTTTTCAATCGTGCGTTGTGTGGCGGGGTCGAAGCGGCGAATCGACTCGATCTCGTCGCCGAAAAAATCGAGGCGCGCGGGTCCCGCGTCGGCGATGGGCCAAACGTCCAGCAGGCCGCCGCGATGGGCGAACTGACCCGCTTCGAGCACGGTGGCGACGCGCTGGTAGCCCGAGTCTGCCCAGGTGCGCAACAAAGTCTCGGGGGCGAGGGTTTGTCCAGTCGAGATTTTTTTGCAGGCTTTGAGAAAGTCGCGGCGCGGCAAAGTGCGCGTCATCAATGAGCGCGCGGAGGCGACGATGATGGGATGCGCCGTTGGCTTCGCGGTAAATGGCAAATGATAATTGGCGAGGGCGGTCAGGGTTTGCAAACGCTCGCGCCGCGTGGACGCGCCCCAGGCGGCCTGCTCATAAAAAAGCGGATTCGGTTCGGCGAACAAAAAGCGCGGCGCGTTCGGCAACCAGAAACTGAGTTCGTCGAAGAGCGCCAGCGCGTGGTCGGCGCGGTCGGTAATCAGGAGAATCGGTTGGTTGAGGTCAGCGTGCAGGGAGGCGAGCACAGGCAGGCGCGCGGAACGCGAGAGGCCGAGGGGAAATTTGCCGAGGCTGATTAACGCGTCTTTATAAGAGGCGAGGGATTGGATGTGCGCGAGGAGTTGGGACATGCGAGGCGAGTTAGGAGATGCGAGATAGGGGTGCGAGTGTGGAGATGCGAGTTGCGTGGTACGTATTGGTTACGAAATATGCAATGCGCAGGGGGCAATATTTAATTTTAAGCTTTCTCGTTTGAATTCCCATTAAACTTATTCATCGCCGTGTTCAGGCCGTGGACAATAAATTCCAGCACCGCATCTGCCGCGCGGTCGAGAGTCTCGGAGGCGATGAGAATGTCGTCGCGCGAGAAATCTTGGAGCACGTACGCGGCGGGGTCCATACGCCCGGGCGGACGTCCGATGCCGAGGCGCAGGCGCGGGAAATCTTGCGTGCCGAGGCGCTCGATGGTGGAGGCCATGCCGCGCTGTCCGCCCGCGCCGCCGCTGGGACGGATGCGAATCGTGCCGAGCGGCAGGTCGAGGTCATCGTGGGCGATGATCATATTTTCGGACGGGATTTTGTAGAAGTTCAACAGTCCCTGCGCGGAGAGGCCAGAGAGATTCATATAAGTCTGCGGCTTGGCCAGAATCAATTTGCGCTCTTCGTACAACGCGCTGGTGACGATGGCCTTCGATTGCAATTTCATTCCGCGCGCGTTGAGGCGCACGGCGAGTCTGTCGACGAGCATGAAGCCGATGTTGTGGCGGTTGTCTTTGTATTCGCGGCCCGGGTTGCCGAGGCCAATGAGGAGGAAGGTTTCTGTCATCAGTGATCAGTTTCCAGTAATCAGTAATCAGTTGCGGCGCAGAAGGATGAGGGCGCCGATGGCGAGAAAGGATACGAGCGCAATAAGCAGTCCGCGTTTTAAGTTCGTCATAATTTCTGGTTGAGTCACAATTGCGGAGTTGGGGGCGAGAGGTGTGGGCGAGGGCAGAATGTGCGCGGTGGGCAGGGCGGTTCGCGTCGGCGCTGAAATTGCGGTGCTGAAAATTTCGGGCGTGGTCGTCGGCGCAACTATTGCGGTCGCGGCGGGGGTCTGGTTGCGAATTTGCAGTCCGGTCACAAAAATTTCGAGCACCGCAAAATTCTGCGTCGTCACGCGCAGACGCAAAACATAATCGCCATCGGTCACGGTGTTCGTGTCCCACGTGGTCAGCAGGCCAGCGGTCACTGGCTGATCACTGCTGGCGATGAAAAACCAATTCGACAAATCGGACGCGTACGCAAAAGATATTTCGGCGACGAAGAAACTGTCCGCCGCGCTGGAGCCGGTCAGCTCGACGAGTCCGTGCAGGACCGCGCCCGAAGCGGGTGAAGCGATATTAACGCCCGGCCCCTCTTGAGCGCGGACTCGAGTCGGCGCTAATAGCGCAATCAGCAACAAGCCAGTCATCCACCAGCGCATCCAGAATCTCCTTTTGTCAAAGTGACAAATAAGTCTAACATGAAAGCGGGAGGCGGGTCAAATTTCGCAAGCCTTTTCCACAGAGATCACCGAGAAGATTGAGGTGTGCGCGCAAACCATGCCAGAGACTCGGCGTAAAGACTTCGGAAATCTCCGTGGATGTGCCTAAACGAAGATCCTTCTTAAAGATTTCCGAAGTCTGAATCAGGTGACAACCTTTGTGTGCACACAGATGGAGAAGATGGGGGGAAAAATTGTACGCACAGTACAATGTGGTAAACTTCGGCATCGAATTTAACTTGGAGTTAACTATTAATGAGTAAATCCCGTTCCGACCAAATGGTGGAACGCCTGCGCTCGATGCAGGCCGCCGCCCCCGATATTGAAGCCTCTGCCGTCGTTTCGGTGGATGGTTTAATTATGGCCTCGGCCCTGCAACAGGGCGTGGAGGAAGACCGCGTCTCGGCCATGTCTGCGGCCATGCTCAGCCTAGGCGAACGCATCTCGGGCGAACTCGGGCGCGGCGGTTTGGAGCAGGTGTACATTAAAGGTAACGCGGGCGCCATCGTGCTCACCTCCGTTGGCTCTGAAGCCGTGCTCACTGCGCTGGCCCGCCCCGAAGCCAAACTCGGCATGATCTTCCTTGAAATGCGGCGCGCCGCCGAAGACCTGACGCGGTTGGTCGGATGAAGCCCAAGAAAATTCTCGGCCAATTTAATTTACAACTCCTGAAGGGGAGGGCTTAAACGCCCTCCCCTTCTTCTTTTTTTTAGCGCACCCGCCCTCACCCCCCTCTCCCTCTCGTGGTCTCGATACGGCGGAAGTTCAGCGCCTACTCGACCACCAAAGGGAGAGGGGAGAATCATAAGGAGATTTTTTCATGGCTACAAAATATTTATTTTTCACAGGCGGTGTTGTTTCGTCGGTTGGCAAGGGCGTCACTGCGGCGGCGCTCGGGTTGACTTTGAAAGAGCGCGGATTCAAAGTGGCCGTGCAAAAACTGGACCCCTACATTAACGTGGACCCAGGGACGATGAGCCCGTACCAGCACGGAGAGGTGTACGTGCTGGATGACGGCGCTGAAACCGATTTGGATTTGGGTCACTACGAAAGATTCATTGACATCCGCCTGAGCCGCGTCAGCAACTTCACCGCGGGACAGGTGTATGCCGAAATTATCCAAAAGGAGAGGCACGGCGATTATTTGGGCGGGACGATTCAAGTCATCCCGCACATCACCAATGAAATCAAACGCCGCGTGGGCTTGGTGGCAAAAACCACCGAAGCAGACGTGGTGCTGGTCGAGGTGGGCGGCACGGTGGGCGATATTGAGTCTCAGCCGTTTCTCGAAGCGTTGAGGCAGATCCGCAACGAGGTCGGGCGCGAGAACGTGTTCTTCATCCACGTGACGTGGTTGCCCTACATCGGCGCGACAAAAGAATTGAAGACCAAACCCACACAACATTCGGTGGCCGCGTTGCGCTCCATCGGCATTTCGCCAAACATGATCATCGCGCGCTCCGACTATCCCGTCACTGGCGACATCTGCGACAAGATCGCATTGTTCTGCGACGTGGAAAAAGAAGCCGTGGTGCCCATGCTGACCTGCGACGTTTTATATGAAGTACCCCTATTAATTGAGAAGGCGGGCGTGCCGGATTACATCATCGAAAAACTCGGCATCAAGTCCACGCGCAAGCCGGAGATGAAGCCCTGGCAAAAATTGGTCGACAATGTGCGCAAGCCAAAACCAACAGTGAAAATTGCGCTCGTAGGAAAATACGTGGAACTACAAGACGCGTACATGTCAGTGCGCGAGGCTGTTAAACATGCGGCGCTCTCACAGGGCGTGGAAGCGGAGATCTGCTGGGTGCATTCGGCGGATTTGGAAAAAGACAAAGGCTGGGACATTGTGCAAGGCGCAGACGGAATCATTATCCCCGGCGGGTTCGGCTCGCGCGGTATCGAAGGCAAAATCATGGCCGCGCGTTATGCGCGCGAGAAAAAAATTCCCTATCTCGGTCTGTGCCTCGGCATGCAATTGATGTGCATCGAGTTTGCGCGCGGCGTGCTGGAATTGGAGGACGCCAACTCGACGGAGTTTGACCACGGGACAGAATCGCCCGTCATTGACCTGATGAACGACCAACGCTCGATCACCGACCTGGGCGGGACCATGCGCCTCGGGCTGTATCCCTGCGTTTTGCAACCCGACACGAAGGCCTCCGCCGTCTACGGCCTCGAGCGCGTGGACGAACGTCATCGCCATCGTTTTGAATTTAACAATGCGTACAAGTCCCAGTTCGAGCAGGCCGGCATGATCTTCTCGGGCCTCTCCCCCGATGGCCGCCTCGTGGAAATCGCCGAACTGCGCGACCATCCCTACATGGTGGCGAGTCAATTCCACCCCGAGTTTTTGTCACGCCCGATGAAACCGCATCCATTGTTTGTGGGGTTGTTGAAAGCGGCGAAGGTGCGCGGTAATCAGTGAGCAGTTTTCTAGCCACCTGACAGATTGTTCCCACAGCACTCTGGTGGTCGAGCGATGTCCTGAGCTTGTCGAAGGGTAGGCGGTGGGTTTCGATACGCCAAGAACGCTACTCAACCACCACCGCCGTATCGAGACCACCGAACAGCGAAATTG